>NZ_JAJTDH010000041.1:0-70217 GCF_021300285.1 Microcystis sp. 49638_E5
TGAAAATCGCTAAAACCCCACACCCCACACCCCACACCCCACACCCCACACCCTGTCCCCACGAAAAACTTTTTGCCGCAAACCCTAACTAAAAACCGAGTGCCGAACACGAAAAAATGACTTTTGCCTCCGTTATTCGCAACATTGAAAAATCGCCATTAACTGCCGAACTTATCCAAAAACTGGAGAAAAATGGCAATTTAACCCTAACGGGCCTTGCCCGCTTACCGAAAGGATTAATAAGCACAGCTTTCGCCCGTTGTCAAGGAAAAAATCTTTTAATTATCTGTGCCAATCTGGAAGAAGCGGCACGTTGGGCGGCACAATTAGAAGCGATGACGTGGAAAGGTGTTTTCTTTTATCCCACCTCGGAAGCTTGCCCCTACGAGACATTTAATCGGGAATCCGAGATGATTTGGGGACAGATGCAGGTATTATCGACAATCATTCATCAAGAGGCTGGAATGGCGATCGTTACCACCGAAAAGGCCCTGCAGCCCCATTTACCCCCTAGAGAGGTTTTCGAGCAGTATAGCGATAATTTTGAGGTAGGAAGGGTGATAGAAGCCAAAAACCTCGATCTAACCCTAGCTAGATTAGGATATGAACGGGTTTCACTGGTAGAAACCGAAGGGCAATGGAGTCGTCGCGGCGATATCGTTGATATTTTCCCAGTTTCGGCAGAATTACCGGTCAGGTTAGAATTTTTCGGCGATGAATTGGAAAAATTGCGAGAATTTGACCCTGCCACCCAAAGATCGCTCGATTCTATCCCCAATCTGCTTCTTACTCCCACTAGCTTCGCGGCGATGATTGCCCCTTCTCTCCCCCCGACAGTGGCCGATTATCTGGAGGCCGAAGAGCGAGAAAAATTGGCTAATGGCATTTATCCAGAGGGAATTGAGCGATTTTTAGGCTTGGCCTTCCGTCAACCTGCCTCTTTATTGGATTATCTCCCTGACAATACTCTTATTGCCTTTGATGAACTGGAAAGCTGTCAAGCTAGAAGCGATCGCTGGATAGAATATATTGGGGAACGCTGGCAAGAGATAGAACCAGCTTTACCGAAAATTCACCGTTCTTTTGGCGAATCTCTGCAAATATCGCCTAAATTTCCCCATCTCTACCTCTCGGAAATAGACGATCACCTGTCCGAAAATAGCCTTAATCTCTCCAGTCGTCCGATTCCCACCAATCCGGGACAATTCGCCAAACTAGCGGAAATTTTACGGGGAAAAAGAGAGATTTATAGCGGTATTAAACTAAATAAGTACGCTACATGGTTAATATCTGCCCAACCCTCCCGCACAGTCTCGTTATTACAGGAACACGACTGTCCGTCCCAATTTATCCCCAATCCCCTCGATTTTGGGGCGATCGATCGCTTAATCATTCAAAACACCGCTACAGCCCTAAAATACTCAGGATTAGCTGAATTAGAAGGTTTTATCCTACCCACCTATCGCATAGTCGTCGTTACTGATCGAGAGTTCTTCGGGCAACATCTTTTAAATACTGCCGGTTACGTCCGCAAACGTCGGCAAGCAGCCTCGGTACAGGTGGACGTGAACAAACTCCGTCCCCTCGACTTTGTAGTACATAAACACCATGGCATCGGACAGTTTATCAAACTAGAAAAGCAAGAAAGCACAATTAGCGGAATAGTGCAAGGTCGAGATTATCTAGTTATTAAATATGCCGATGGATTATTGCGGGTTCCTGCCGATTCTGTTGATAATCTCTCCCGTTATCGTCATACAGGTAATCAAGAGCCAGAATTACATAAAATCTCTGGCAAAGCGTGGGAAGCGACGAAAGCTCGCGTCAGGAAGTCAGTTAAGAAGTTAGCGGTTGATTTAATCAATATTTACGCCCAACGGTCCCAAAAATCGGGTTTTGCCTATCCGATGGATAATCCCTGGCAGCGGGAGTTAGAGGATTCCTTTCCCTACCAACCCACTGCTGATCAACTGAAAGCGATACAGGATGTGAAACGGGATTTAGAAAGCGATCGCCCGATGGATCGCTTAGTCTGTGGGGATGTGGGTTTTGGTAAGACAGAAGTGGCCATTCGTGCTATTTTTAAAGCTGTCACCACGGGTCATAAACAGGTGGCTTTATTAGCACCAACAACGATTTTAACCCAACAACATTATCACACCCTAAAAGAACGTTTTGCCCCCTATCCCATCAACGTGGGTTTATTAAATCGTTTTCGCACCAATTCCGAGAAAAAAGATATCGTCCAGCGCTTGAAAACGGGGGAATTGGATATAGTGGTGGGGACGCAGTTGTTATTGAGTAAAGCGGTGGAGTTTAAAGATTTAGGATTATTGGTAATTGATGAAGAACAGCGTTTTGGGGTCAACCAAAAGGAAAAAATTAAGGCTTTTAAAAGTAATATTGATGTGTTAACCTTGAGTGCGACACCGATTCCCCGGACTCTTTATATGTCCCTTTCTGGGGTGCGAGAAATGAGTTTAATTACCACACCTCCCCCCTCTCGTCGTCCCATTCAAACCCACCTTTCTAGTTATAATTCTGATGTGATTAGAACGGCAATTCGCAATGAATTGGATCGGGGGGGACAGATTTTTTATGTAGTACCCAGAATCGAGGGAATTGAAGAAAAAGCGGCAGCAATTCAAGGGATGATTCCTGGTGCTAGAATTGCCATCGGCCACGGTCGTATGGATGAGTCCGAATTAGAGACCACCATGTTAGCATTTAATAATGGGGAAGCGGATATCTTAGTCTGTACGACTATTGTGGAGTCGGGGTTAGATATTCCCAGAGTTAACACAATTATCATTGAAGATGCCCAAAAATTCGGTTTAGCGCAACTCTATCAACTGCGGGGACGGGTGGGGCGATCGGGAGTACAAGCGCACGCTTGGTTACTTTATCCGGCCAAGGCAGAACTAACAGAAACCGCTCGGGAAAGATTAAAGGCAATTCAAGAATTTACCCAGTTAGGATCGGGGTATCAATTAGCGACTAGGGATCTGGAAATTCGCGGTGCGGGTAACTTATTAGGTGCGGAACAATCGGGACAAATGGAAGCGATTGGTTTTGATCTATATATGGAAATGTTACAGGAAGCTTTGCGAGAAATTCAAGGTCAAGAAATTCCCCAAGTGGAGGATACCCAAATCGATCTGAAATTAACTGCATTTATTCCTAACGATTATATATCCGATCTGGAGCAGAAAATGGATGTCTATCGGGCGATCGCTACTGCCAATTCTCAGAAAGCTTTAGGACAAATTGCCGCGGATTTAGTGGATAGATACGGGGCAATTCCTGCACCGGTGGCACAATTATTTAAGGTAATCGAGTTAAAACATCTGGCTAAATCCCTCGGTTTTTCGCGAATTAAACCCGACGGAAAACAGCATATTATCCTAGAAACTCCTATGGAGGAACCAGCGTGGAAATTATTACAAGAACACCTACCCCAACATATACAATCACGCTTTGTTTATAGTCCCAAACAGGTGACGGTTAGGGGTTTAGGAACGGTAAAACCACCACAGCAGTTAGATAGTTTATTGGAGTGGTTAGCTAAGTGTAAAGATGGTTTACCGACGAGGAATTAGACTAAATCCTGTTTAAAAAGTATAGGAGACTGGGAATTATGAATTATCAATTATCAATTATGAAGTGGGGAGCAGGGGAGAAGATAATCACTAAAAGTAATCTCCTGTCTCAACCGGGAAATTACTTTTGCAAGACTACCTAAGTAGCTGGTTATAATTAAGTTAAAAATGGATTTTGCCTTTAATCCCCCCTTGATAAGGTAGGGTTGATTCATGAATCAACCCTACCCTTGATAACGGGGATATCTGATAATTTTTAACGCCTACCTACTCATAAGGTGCTTTGGGTACGGAGAGAGAGGGATTCGAACCCTCGTTAAAGTTACCCCTAAACAGCATTTCCAGTGCTGCGCCTTCAACCGCTCGGCCATCTCTCCAATTGAGGTCACGATCATCAATCCTACAGTAAATGCTGCCGATCTGTCAAATTATTTTTCTTTTTCCGACGATGACCGATCAGGTTATACTTCATCTGGACGGGAAACCCTGTCAGTTAATGGACCTGCGCTTTGATAATGTACCTTTTGGGCGAACGCAGTTCGCCCCTACATTGTGGACAAAATCCGTTACTGTAGGGGCGCAAAGCTTGCGCCCTCCGATCGATTGGGATATTTTTTGCCAACTAAACTCATCGGCCCGTTTTTTGCCTAGATGACTTAATTTTGAGTGTAATTGTCGATCTTGAGCGATAATTTTTAGGGCATCGGCTAGGGACTCGACTCGATAGGGATCGATTAAAATTGCCGCTGTTGCCGTGACTTCGGGCAAAGATGACAAATTTGAGGTAATAACGGGTGTACCGCAGGCCATAGCCTCTAAAACGGGCAATCCGAAGCCTTCCCAGAGACTGGGGAAGACTAAAGCAGTGGCTTGACTGATCACCTTGGGCAGCTCATCGTAGGGGATATAATCGAGAAATTTAATGCGATCGCTGACTGCCAATTCTCGCGCTTGTTGTTGTAAATTGGGGGTATAACGGCGATCAAAGCTGCCGGCAATCCAAAGATGATAATCTGTTAAATCTGGGGGCAGTTGGGCAAAAGCGGCGATTAAACGCGGTAAATTTTTATAGGGATTGGGACGACCGAGATAGAGAAAATAGGGATGCTCTGGCTTATTATCTTCCATAGGACGAAAGTGATGATGATCATAGGCTAGGGGAATAGAAGTAATTTTATCGGCGGGAATTTGATAATATTCAGTGATATCTTTGGCCGTTGCCTGAGAGTTACAGATGATATGTTTTGCCTGTTGTAATACCTGCGGCACATAATAACGGAAATAGTGAGTTAAGGGGGAAGTAAAACTGGGAAACCGCAGGGGAATTAAATCGTGGACCATGACGACAAAGCGACAATGAGAATTTATCGGTGCTTCTGGGAGGGGAGAAAAGAGTAAATTGGCGTTTAATTGTCGGTAAATTGACGGTAACTGCCACTGAGTCCAGAGTAAGCGTTTTAAATGACCTTTCGCTCCTCGATCGGGGCCGAGACCCTTGGGGATAGAATAACAGTTAAAGTCGGGATAACTATTAGCTGTTAGTAGGGTTGGTTCTAAATTTTTCAGGTAGGGTAAGAGGTTAAGAATGTAGGTACTGATTCCCGTGGGTTGGGGAAAAAGTACCGAGAGATTAATTAATAACTTATGCTGTGTATTCACTAATTAGGGTCTGCTGAAAAAGTTTTTCGTGGGGACAGGGTGTGGGGTGTGGGGTGTGGGGTGTGGGGTGTGGGGTTTTAGCGATTTTCATCTGGTCAATTACCTAATTTTCAGGGAAAAAGTCCCAGAATTGTACCCCCGATCACTCCAATGGTTGGCACTTTTTGAGGTAAAAAAAGTCTAAAAGTCTTACCCAATAAGGTTTTTAGATTTATTCAGCAAACCCTAATTACCCTGTTGATATTTGCTGAGAATTTCTGAGATATATTGGTAGCCTTCCACCCCAAGAGATTTAATCAGGGAGGAACGTTCCAGACTGAAAGTCTGCTCAAAAGCTGCGATATTTTTGCCACGAATAACCGTTAATAGACTAGCAGCTTGTCGCCATTCTACTGCACCGATTTCGTGTAGCCAATACATTCCTAGAGAACCCATATAAATTGCCTGTTCAAAATTCTTGTCTTGATAGTAAGCTTCGCCTAAATAAGTTAGTAATAAACCTTGCAGATATACATCCCCGTAGTATTTGGCCGATTCCAATCCTTGTAGGAGAATATTAATCGCATCTTGGGTTCTTTCGAGGACAAGATATGCTAAACCTAAACTGCTACAACAAAGGGATTTACTCTGCCAATCTTGGAGACTTTCTGCTAACTTTAATCCCTGTTTTAAATACTCGATCGAACTTTGATAAATTTCGGGATCGTATCTCTCTAACTGTTGTGCTTCCTGTACCTGACTATAACCCAAATTAGCTAAAGCGTTAGCCTGTCCTAAACTATTACCCTGTTGACGACTTAAAATTAAAGCTCTCTGACTTAAATTAATCGCTTCTGTATAGTTTTTTTGGATAGCATTGAGACGCGATAAATGGTTTAAATTAGCTATTTCACAAGCAGAGTCCTGCTGTTGACGAGCAATTTCTAAAGCTTGTTGATGACATTCTCTGGCCTGTGGATAGTCGCCGCGAATGCGATTAGAATAGGCAATTAAAGTTAAAATTCTCGCCTTTTCTCCCGTACCTTCCACATAACGCAGAGGAATTGATAAATAATCTAAGGCCTCCTTGAGATAACTGCCAGAAAAGGAGGCAAAAATTCCTCCGTATAAAGGAAAATAATCCCGTTGAGCAAAGGTTCTCAGAATTTGTAAAGCCATCTGAAAACAGCCGCGACTATAGAGAGAATTTTTACTAACTTGCTCGAAACTATTGGTTAACAGTGACCAAATTAAAGCAAAGGTGAGAAAGGTAGAAATGGATAATTTGGCTCCTAATTTTTCGCTATAGATACGCTGATCAAAAAAGTTAATTAGTCCTCTCTGGATATATTGAAAAACAATAGCAGTTTCTACCCAATCGGCTAAAGTTAAATCCTGAGTGATAGAATCAAAAGCTTGTTGATTAGCTAAACTTTCTAATACTCGTTTTAACCAGGAGGGATTAACTTTACTTGCCCAAATTTGCCAGGGAGTCACTCGCTCATTATCATTAGTAAAACCAAGATTGCGATTTTGTTCGTACAGCCAACTGGTGAGATCATTCGATAAATTTGACCAAGTATTTAACCCCAGATTAATTCCCGTGGCAATTTGCCATAAATCTGCTTCTCCCCGCTGCTGAGCAACTGTCTGTAAATGCTTGGCTAACTGTTGTAATTGTTCTAGGGTTAAAGCATTATTTTGATTGGGATCAATTAAATTAACTAAAGTCAGTAAACGATCCTCTCGATCGATTTTTACCAGATTATCGATCGCTGCTGCAGTGAGAGAATTTTGCTGATTGGTTTTTTGGTATTTTTCCCATTCACTTTCGATCGTTTCCAAGGCCCGTAAAACCCTAGTCGCTTTAATTTTTGTTTCTAACTGTGAGCGAGTAACGATCATTTTTTCGGTTAAACAACGCTCAAAAATTTCTCCTGTGCCATTTTTTACTCCCTCGGCTAAAAGGTTATAAACCTGTGATTTAGCCCTAATTTTTCCTTCTAAAGTTAGATTGACAATGCGCTCAATTAGTGCTTTATAAGTTTCGTTGAAGTTATCTCTATTTTCTGTCATAAGTGGTTGGGAATTATGAATTATGAATTATGAATTATGAACTGGGGTGATGGGGTGATGGGGGTGGGGAGAATAAATAAAAATAATCTCCTGACGACCGGCTACTGACTCCTGACTCGGTTGAATTATGAACTGGGGTGATGGGGTGATGGGGGTGGGGAGAATAAATAAAAATAATCTCCTGACGACCGGCTACTGACTCCTAACTGCTGTTAACCAAAGTAATTACCGTCACTTCGGGGGGACAAAAAAGACGACCGGGAAAATAGGTTCCTAAGCCGCGATTAACATATAATTGATTTTCCCCGACTCGATGAAATCCCTCGGACCATTGCCAGTATCGGACTACTCTGCTGAACTGCCGGTGAAAGGGAACCCATTGATCATAGGGTTCAGGCAGCGAGCGCCTAAGTTTCTCTAAAACTATCGGTAGGGAACCCATACCGGGGATAGTCACTTGGCCTCCGTGGGTATGGCCGGATAACTGCAAATCCACGCGCCAATCCTTTAAAATCATAGCTGTATCGGGATTGTGGGAAAGGACGATTCTGGGTATATCGGGGGAAATTTGCTCGAGGATTTGCGGTAAAAATTCCCCAGACCAATAATCGGCCAATCCGACGATGGGAAAATTTTCGCCGTAGGGTGTGGCGATTTCATTCCAGAGTACCCGAATTCCCACGCTAGTTAGGGCTAATCTGACCGTTTCCCTTGCGTTGGGAAGATAACTGTCATGATTTCCTAAACAAGCATAAATACCCCCTTGACTTTTGAGAGCTTTTATGCTATCAACTAGGGCAAAAATTGGACTGGGACTATAGGTAATAAAATCCCCCGTCAGGAAGATGAGATCGGGTTTTTCCTGATTAGTAATGGCGATCGCTTCTTCTAGGACAGCTTCAGGCAAATGCTGTGCATCGCAGTGCAGATCTGACCACTGCACCAACTTGATCCCTTGCAGATGTGCCGGTAGGCCAGCAATTGCGATCGTTAATCTTTCTACCTGTAAGGATTCTAACCAAAAGGGTCGCATCGGTGAGCCGTTGTCGGTGAGTATGTCAAAAGTCTATCAATTCCCGATGGGGTTGTTGGGGGATGCTTCCACAAACATCCCTCTTTTGACCATTAGCCTTGAAATTTATCGATAATTCTCTCCATAGCGGCCTCGACGTTGGCACGACTATTAAAAGCCGATAGCCGGAAATAACCCTCTCCGGCGGCCCCAAAGCCAGATCCGGGGGTCCCCACCACATTACAGGTATGTAGCAGTTTATCGAAGAAATCCCAACTCGACAGACCCTGGGGCGTTTTTACCCAAACGTAGGGCGCATTTACGCCGCCATGCACTTCTAAACCGGCAGCGGTTAATTTTTCTCGGATAATTGTTGCATTTTGTAAATAAAACTTGACAAGTTCTTCTACTTGTGCCTGTCCTTCTGGGGAATAAACCGCCTCGGCCCCCCGTTGGACAATGTAGGAAACGCCGTTAAATTTGGTCGATTGCCGACGATTCCACAGTTTCCAGAGTTGCACATCCGTCCCGTCGGCCGCTTTGGCCATGAGACTTTGGGGAACCACGGTTAAAGCGCAACGGGTCCCGGTAAAACCGGCATTTTTAGAAAAAGAGCGAAATTCGATCGCACATTGCCGCGCCCCCTCGATTTCATAGATGGAATGGGGTAAACTGGCATCGGTGATAAAGGCCTCATAGGCCGCATCAAAAAAGATAATCGATCCGTTGGCCCTAGCATAATTGACCCAAGCTGTCAAATGTTCTTTGGTAGCCGTGGCCCCGGTGGGATTGTTGGGAAAACAGAGATAGATTAAATCGACTTTTTCCGCCGGAATCTGGGCAGTAAAGTTATTTTCGGCGGTAATTGGCAGATAAATCAGACCCTCGTATTCGCCGCGTTCGTTGACCTCTCCCGTGTGTCCGGCCATAACGTTAGTATCAACGTAAACGGGATATACTGGGTCGGTCACGGCGATCGAGTTATTATCCCCAAAAATATCGAGAATATTGCCCGTATCGCACTTAGAACCGTCGGAAATAAAGATTTCATCGGCACTTATCTCACAACCGCGAGCCTGAAAATCATTGACAGCGATTTTCTCCCTTAACCAAGCATAACCCTGTTCTGGCCCGTAACCCTTAAAGCTAGAGCGATCGCCCATTTCCTGCACCGCTTTGATCATGGCCTCGCGACAAGCTAGGGGCAAAGGTTCGGTGACATCCCCAATCCCCAGACGGATAATATTAGCATCGGGATTGGCTGCCGCAAAAGCTTGGACTCGTCGGGCAATTTCCGGGAAAAGATAACCCGCTTTTAGTTTTAAGTAATTACTGTTAATGGTTGCCATAATTATTCTCGTTTCAGTCGCAACCTTTAATTTTATAACAGTCAGTCGTCGGCCGTCAGTTTCGATCGCCCTCCTTCACGGACTAGGATTGGGTGTGGCCTGTTGTCTTTCGATATACAATCAGAGAAAAACGTCTTAATAACTGACATTAGTATGGGTGAATCAAAACGTCGTCAATCGGCCCTGGGTGATAAGTATGGACAGGAAGAAAATATCCTGCCTTGGCTACCGATTACCAAAAGTCAAGCATCCCAAGCTTACAAGTTAACCACTAGGGGTGCCTGGATTGGTATAGGAGTTTTAGCCGGGGTTTGGCTAGTTATTCGTTTTGTCGGGCCGGCCTTCGGTTGGTGGAATGTCCAATGACCAGTTAAAGCTGCATCAGTTATCAGTTATCAGTTATCAGTAAAAAACTCCCCACCAGAAAATTAATTTTATTGGTTTGCCAAGATCTGGTCATCGATCGCCCAGTCTATTTCTTGCCGATCGCGACCGGAAGGGAGATAATCATTCTGGAAGGAGTCTGCTAAACCACTGACGAGATCATATTCGGGCTGCCAGTTTAACTCCCGGGTGGCCTTATTAATATCAGCGTAAAAATGTTGAACCCGCAGGGGGAAAGGTTTCTTTTTGCCGAAGTCAAATTTTTTGGGGTTATAGTTAACAATCTCGATTTCCTCGGCATTTTTCCCCATGGCTGCCGCGCAAGCTTTCGCTAAACCGTTAAAAGTTACATAGCGATCGCCTGAAATATTATACACTTGACCGATAGCCTGAGAATTACCCAATACTGCGGCCATGGCCTTAGCTAGATCGACAACGTGACCGAATTGGGTAAAATGTTCCCCATGACCAGGTATAGGAATAGGACGATTACGAACCAAACGGTCAAAAAACCAAGCTTCTAGGTCATTATAGTTGCCCGGTCCGTAGATATAAACCGGACGGATGGAAGTCCAGGGTAAACCCATCTCGCTTAAATAGTTTTCTGTCTCGTGTTTTCCCTTGTGGCGACTTTTGGGATCTAGTTTATCCCCTTCTTTATGGGGCATTTGGTCGGATTTTAAATAAACCCCCGCCGAGCTAACATAGACAAAATGCTGGATTCTGTCGCCAAAAATCTCGACGAGGGGCTGAGTATCACTTAATTCTCTGCCATTATTATCGAAAATTGCCTCAAAACTCTCATTTTTAAGCTTTTCTTTCAGTTGCGCTGGGTCAGTGCGATCGCCATGAATCTGTCGTACTCCGGCAACCGGAGCCGGTTTATTGCCACGATTGAATAATACCACCTCATGACCCTGTTCTACTAACACTTTAGTCAAAGAAACACCGATAAATCGGGTTCCACCCATAATTAAAATTTTCATAAGTCGCCATTGTCAATATCAAGGTTATATTATCCCTCGATCGGTGCAGTTTGTGGCTTGTTAGTTGTTGGGTTTTGGGGGTATCCCTTAACTATAATACTAAATCGGTTGAGGAGAGGCACTCTTGGGATAGGGAGAATAAGTAATCAGGTTTTAATAACCGGATTTAGTCTGAATTGGCGAAGTTTCGGTAAAATGAAGGTAATTAGTCAACAGAGAAGGTCAAAATTATGACTTTAGCAAAGGTAAAAAATCTTTATGATCAAGATTTTGCTTTGTGGATAGAGAAAACGGTTAAGCAATTAAAATCTGGGGATTTATCTCAGGTTGATTTAGAGAATTTGATCGAGGAGGTGGAATCTTTGGGAAGACGAGACAAAAGAGAACTAAAAAACCATTTAATTACATTATTTGAACAGGCTTTAAAACGGCGTTATCTTCCTTTGTCCGACTGTTATCGAGGTTGGGAAGTAACAATTAAACGCTGTCAATCCCAGTTAAAAGCTATCCTTAACGATTCCCCTAGTTTATGCAGTTTTTTAACCGATATTTGTGACAATTGTTATCAGGAAGCGGTGGAGAATATGCGAATTGAATATGATGCTAATTTTCCCGATATTTGTCCTTTTTCTAAGGATATTGATGGTTTATTAAATCATAAGTTTTGGCAGGATGAAAAATATACTAAACCCTAATCCTTCGGGGGAATTGCCATCACTTGATTATCGCCGAACACAAGCAATTTACCGCCCAATTTTTCGATATTTTCCTTAGCTAACTTGCGGGTTTCTTCGTTTTGGCTATTCAGCCAGACTAACATCCAGGCACCGACTCTAGGAGCGCGACTATCGGGATTAGTTTCTAAAAATTTTACTGTTCCCCTAGCGGATTTTTCGATAAATTTATTACCGGCAATTTTCGCCCAATCGGCAGCCATTTGATGCGATTTTTTCGCCGCAGGAATATCACCTAAAAATAATAGTTCATCCACTCCTTTATATAACCAAATAAAATAGGCATCGGTGACATCAGGAGTGAGTTTTGATAAACCTTTATTCATAATTTCAACAGTTCTTTCGGGTTTGCCGGCATTGACAGAAGAAGGGACGGACATCATCAAATAGGCGCGGACAAATTTCGGGTCATTTTTAGTGACAATTTCCATAAAATCGGGACTTAAACCGTAGCCAGTCTCCTTGCGAGCATCCCCATCGCCATAATATTGAATAAACTGTAACATTGACCAATTGGCTAACATATTATCAAAGCCAAAAGCTGGCATATTTTTTAATAACTGAACCTGAGCATTTTCTAGGCGAGATTCTTGACTATAATTTCTTTCTAATAATTTTTCTTTGGTCAAGGTTTTCACCTTTTCCTGTTGCATTTCCACAATGGCCATGATTAGTCCACCGATAACGGCGACTAAACCAAGAGTTTTAAGTAGGGATAGATTGAGCGATTTTTTTGCGCCTAGCATAGCTTTGAACGAAAGTCAATAACATTAACAAAAATAAAAGGTTTTTCGGTTATTTTAGAGACTGTTCGTAAATGAATATTAAGCGGGAAACTGATCACTTTGATCAACCTCCCTATTGTTCAGAAGTAAATCCCATTGAGAGAGTTTGTCCATATTTGAAAAACTTATTGGCATGGGGTAATTTTAACTCCCTTGATCACCCAAGAAGTAAACTTTACCCTCTCGGCATTACAGATGGCGACGCTGGAGGCGACGGTGGAACACCAAACGCAGTGCCATTGGTACAGCTGTTATTATTGTTGAAAAAAACATCATCTTGTAAAGGAGTTAGAGCCTCACAGATAACGGGAAATGCGCGCCCGTCTCCCAGCAGTCCGACTCCTCCTGCATAATTTTTAATATCATTATTAAATTGAGGCCGTGCCTGCGCTCTATAGGAGGATTGAGTAGCATTGGGAGTATTACTACCGCCAGCCATCACAGTGTGATCTCTAAAAGTATAGTATCTAGCGTTGTTAATGCCACTAATGGGTAATTGATTTGTCTCTACGCTGGCAAAAGTACCATTTTCGTAGCGATAAGCCACTTGGGCGCGATTGATTTGTCCCAGTATCGCCACTGCTTCTGCTTGCCTACCTTTGGCGACTTGTCCTAATAGATTCGGTAAACCGACGGCGGAGAGAATTCCTAATAAAATCACCACTACTAACAATTCTACTAAAGTAAAACCCCTCGCTTTTTTCCCTTGTGATTTAATTGCTAAAAAAAGAAGGTATTTCATGGTTAGGCCCTGGCAATATTGACTATATTTTTCTAGTTGGGCTTTGGAGATTTCAGCTATCAGCCTCTGAAAGCAATAGGCAAGGGACTCCAAGAAAGAATCTGGCAATTCCCTTACCTAAAAAGAAGGTGAGTACGTCAAGGCTTTCAGCTTCACAAATTAGGTTTGAGATTCAGCCCTTGTTATCAGAGGTGAGTTTTTAGTTCACTGTTTACTGATAAAATCCCATCCCCAAAATAACCAAGAGCGCAGATTTTCCAAGAGAATATTTCCCTGTCACCTTCCGCTAACTATCAATTCTTGGTTGTTATGCCAGAAAGCCTTTAAGCAATCTGGGAAGAATATCTATTGGACTTGTGTGCTGCCGGCTGGACAAGCCGCACTACCATTAGTTGTAGTCGCAGAGACAAGAGTTGCAGTCGGGCTAACTGTTTCACAAATAACTGAACTGAAAACACCAGCAGTAGTTTGACCGACTCCACCAGAGTAGTCGCGAATATCGTTGTTGTAGGTGCTGATAGCGGAAGCATCAGTTACAGCCCCGGTGGCATTGGCGTTGGTAGGTCCAGTGAATGTGTAGTATGTGCCTGTTACAGATATGGGAAGACTTCCAAGCTGCGCAAAAGTACCAGTTTCCACGCGGTTAACTTGCTGGGCGCGGTTAATAGCACCGAGGTTGGTGCGAGCTTCAGCTTGTCTGCCTTTGGCCACCTGACCGAGGAGGTTGGGGAGAGCGATGGCGGCCAGTACACCGATGATGATAACGACCACTAGGAGTTCGATGAGGGTGAAACCTTTGTTACCGTTCTTTTTGTTGAGAGCTTGGATAAGTTTGAATTTGAAAGCAGAGTTCATGGCTGTATTCCTGGTGGATGTTTTTCTGTCTATAAACAACTTACCCACCTGTTTCAGAAAACCTATCACCCTTGCAAAAAATTTTTTTGGGGGAGGTGGGGTGATGGGGTGATAAGGGCATCCAAGAAAGAATCTGGCAATTCCCTTACCTAAAAACAAGGTCAGTACGTCAAGGCTTTGGCTCTTCGGGACTTGGTATGGTTCGATGTGGGGGCATAAATCGACTCAATCCTTATCTGGCAAGAGATTTAATTGATTAGTTCGCTCCAGATCGCCAACAATTGACAAAAATTGCGGCAATGTCTGTCTCTATAAAGGTTTCATTCCTTATAACCTCGTCCATTGCATAAGACAAACCGAAGAACCAAAAATACTCCGAAATCCTCGTGAACTTTATTTTAAGTCACCATGCCGAAGAAAAAATTATTCAACGCCAAATCTCTTTAAAAATATTGCAGGACATCCTCAATAATCCTGAGCAAATTTTAGAAGAAGATGGACTCAAAGTTTATCAAGGTACGTTTGTCGCCATTAACAATAAAACTTATCTTCTGAGAATTTACATTAATGACTTAGTTGAGCCTCAAAAAATTGTTACACTATATGTTACCAGTAAACTTAGAAAATATAGGCAGCTATCAAATGAAAGCTAAATATGATGCTGAAGTTGACGTTTTAACAATTACCTGGCATGACACACCCGTAGAAGAAAGTGAGGCAATCAGTCCGGGGGTTATTCTTGACTATGATCAAGCAGGTAATGTAATCGGGATTGAAATTCTTAATGCTTCTCGAAAAATCGAGAATTTTTCTCCGAATGTGCAGGTAGCTATTTCTTCTCGATAAAGGTGATCGCTGATCTTGTAAGTTGGGTTGAGGTGACGAAACCCAACATTGCCCTTATTTCTTACCTGAATTTTTTGGGTTTTACTTCTACATTTTATTCCATACCAATATCACTATCAAAGATCAGCTTTTCTGAAGCTCCCCACATCTGATCATAAATTCCTTCTTCAACATAACGGTGAAAACTGGAATATTGCCAATCTTTCGGAGCGTTTACTAATCCATGATGCACGGTATTCGAGATGATTAACAAAATCTCAATAAAAAACCCTTGACAAATCCCCGCACTTGACAGATACTTATATATATAATGGGAATCCGTGCCTGCCTGCGAACCCTCTTTTTTTAGGTTAGATAAGCGTCAAAAAAATAAAAACCTAATACCTGACCAGCACTAAACAGGATAGGGTATGACAACTAAAGACTTATACGAACAAGACTATCCTGCTTGGTTAGAAGAAACGGCCAAACAACTTCGACAAAAACAGACAGATGTATTAGATTGGGAACATCTCGGAGAAGAAATCGAAGCATTGGGGAACGAACAGAGACATAAAGTAGATAGTTATCTCCTACAATTGCTCATTCATCTGCTCCTCTACCAATACTGGCTGGAGGAACGAGAAAGATGTGCGCGGGAATGGCAGGACGAAATCGGTAACTTTCGGGTGGAATTAGAACTTTTATTGGAGTCGAAAACCCTTGATAACTATTTTTTAACCAGAATCGCCGTTATTTACCCCAAGGCAGTGAAGCGAGTCCGACAAAAAAGCCAATTACCGGCCGCTATCTTTGCCGAAAGCTGCCCCTATAGTCCCGAACAAATCCTCGATTCCGATTTTCTCCCCTGAAATTCTGGCAGATTTTTTCAAAAAAACCCTTGACAAATCCCCGCCCTTGACAGATACTTATATATAGAATGGGAATCCGTGCCTGCCTGCGAACCCTCTTTTTTCAGGTTAGATAAGCGTCAAAAAAATAAAAACCTAATACCTGACCAATACCAAAGACTTATAAGAACAAGACTATCTTGCTTGGTTAGAAGAAACGGCCCAACAACTGCGACAAAGACGGACAGATGTATTAGATTGGGGAACGAACAGAGACATAAAGTAGATAGTTATCCCCTACAATTGCTCATTCATCTGCTTCTCTACCAATACCGGCCAATGTCTTTCCTACTGGCCAAATTCTGGCAGATTTTTTCAAAAAAACCCTTGACAAATCCCAGCACTTGACAGATACTTATATGTAGAATGGGAATCCGTGCCTGCCTGCGAACCCTCTTTTTTCAGGTTAGATAAGCGTCAAAAAAATAAAAACCTGATAACCGATCCCTAACTACCTATAAGCTTTTCACCCAATCACTAATCAACTGGTTAACCTCTGTGGGAATTTCATCGTGGGGACAATGACCGGCAGTTAGATAATATTCTGTGAGAGAAGGATAGTATTGACGGAATTTGGACCCGCGTTCCCTAGTATTCATCCAAGGGTCCCCCTCACCCCATAACATCAACAGGGGACAACTTAACTTTTGCAGGAGAATATCCACATTTTCCCCCCGGGGAGATTTAAACACAGAAGCAAAAACTTTGGCTGCTCCCGCATCCAGGGAAGGACGACGGATATCTTCTATTAACTGCTCAGTAATGGCACTGCGATCGAGATATACTTTCTCTAGGGTTTTGCGGATAGTTTTGGGTTGACGGGTATAGAGAAATAAGAGATAACTGGCCCAGGGTTGCAGCAGCATCGATCGCAGTAATTTTTGTGCTAAATTAGGCTGACGATTGCTTTCTGTATCGCTAAAGGGACCGGCGCTATTGAGGAGAATTAATCCCCGAACATTCTCGCAATGATTAGCAGCTACACAGAGAGAAGCGTAACCCCCCAGAGAATTACCCGCTAAAACCGTCGGTTGGCCCACAACTTCCTTGATAAAATCGTTTAATTGTTGCTGCCAAAGATTGCCACTATAGACAAGATCCGGTTTAGCTGATCTACCGAATCCTAGCAGATCGATCGCCCATACTTCCCATTCTGAGGCTAAACCTGACACATTTTTTCGCCAATGGTCAGTGGAAGCGCCAAAACCGTGGACTAATAGTAAAGGGGGTTTTCCCGTGACTCTAGTACCCGCTTGCACATAGTGTATCGAATTTCCTTGCCATTGCCAATTTTGCCTTATCGTCAGAGCAGCTGTATTCATCGGCTGTTTTGTTAAGTAATGTGAATAATTCTTAGTCTAACCGATTGGGAAACTGGAGACAAAGCTAGAGATTTTTGGCCAAACCCCTTGACTGAAAAGGGAACTTGACATATACTTATATATATAGTGGGAATCCGTGCCTGCCTGCAAACCCTTCATTTTTGGGCAAATAACCCTAAAAAACACTCTCAAAAAAATCTTGAGCGGGATTAATCTGCTGGTATGGGTGGCTAACCCCAGAGAATTACTCCTGAATAACAGCTATGAAGATTTTGACGATTTTACAGGGATTAATCGACGAAAATCCCTTAACTGAGGCGGATCTAGAAGATTTACTAGCGATCGAATCCTTAAGTTTTAGGGAGACTAACCCTCTCATCCTACAGGAAAGGGCGGAACTATTAACGATTCTCTGGCCGCGAGTCTGGCAAAAATGTCAGGAGTTAGGGATAAATCAGCCAAATCAGATTTTGATCAGCTGTTGGCGCTTGTGGATTCCTTGGGCGCTAGAGCTACGCAACCACGCAAAACCGTTGATTCAAGGCATTTTGGCTCCCCAAGGCACGGGAAAGACCACCTTAACATCCATAATGTCGATTATTTTAGCCTATTTTGATTTAAAAGTAAATAATCTCTCTTTAGATGATATTTATAAGACCTATAATGAGCGAATAAAATTGCGTCAAAAGGATGAAAGATTGCGCTGGCGTGGTCCACCGGGTACTCATGATATAGCATTAGGAATTAAAGTTTTAGAACAGGTTTGTCAGCAAGAAAGTCCGATTTTAATCCCGCGTTTTGACAAGTCCCTGCATCGAGGACAAGGAGATAGAATTGCAGCGGAACAAGTGGAGGGAGTCGATATTCTTTTTTTCGAGGGTTGGTTTGTGGGCATGAATCCAGTAGAAGAAACAGTCTTTGATCATGCCCCCGATCCGATTAATAGCGAGGAAGACCGACAATTCGCCAGGGATAATAATCAAAGATTGCGAGAATATCTACCCCTCTGGTCAAAAATCGATCGCTTACTGATTCTTTATCCCCTTGACTACCGTTACAGTTTACAATGGCGACAGGCGGCCGAAACAAAAGGAGGTATGACCCCATCAGAAATCGAGGAATTTGTCAAGTATTTTTGGAAAAGTTTACATCCGCAATTATTTCTCCCACCCCTGCTCAAACAAGCGGATATAGTGGTAGAAATTAATCGCGATCATAGTCTGGGAAAAATCAGTTATCAGTGAGTAGTAATCAGTAATCAGTGAAAAGAAAGCTCCGAACTTGTCACTTAACACTATTGACTGAAAACTCACATCTGGTAACTGATAACTGATAACTGATAACTGATAAAGCTTATGATTGAAGTCGAACATCTGAGTAAAATTTATGGTTCTACCACGGCAATAAGTGACGTAGATTTTACCGTAGAAAAAGGAGAAATTCTCGGTTTTTTGGGACCCAATGGAGCGGGAAAAACCACGACCATGAGGATTTTATCCGGTTATATTCCTGCCACCACAGGAACAGCAAGGATAGCAGGATATGATGTGCATCAACAATCCTTAGAAGTGCGTCGTCGCATTGGTTATCTTCCCGAAAATCCCCCCTTGTATCCGGAGATGACCGTGGAAAGTTTTCTCGATTTTGTCGCACGGATTAAAGGCATCTCATCGGGGGATAGAAAAGCGCGGGTAGATTTAGTTTTAAGCAAATGTCAGTTACTAGAAAAAAGAAAAGTTATTATCCGCAAGTTATCCAAGGGTTATAAACAGCGTGTGGGAATTGCCCAAGCGATCGTACACGATCCACCGGTAATTATTTTAGATGAACCGACAGTAGGATTGGATCCGAAACAGATTATCGAGGTGAGAAATCTGATTAAAAGTTTAGCGGGAGAACATACAATTATTCTCTCCACTCATATTTTGCCAGAAGTGAGTATTACCTGCGATCGAGCGACAATTATTAATCGGGGTCGCATCGTGGCCAATAATATTACTACCGCTACCCCTGCCGGTTCCAGTTATGAAATTGAGATCGAGGGTGATAGGGATTCCCTGCTAGAAATCCTTCAACAACTGCCGCAAGTCGAGCAAGCAGCAAAAGTCGGCGATAACCTGCTTAAAATTGTTGGTCAAGTGGGAACAAACCTAGGGGCAGAACTTGCTAGAATAGTTGTCAACAATGGTTATAACCTATTAGAAATGCGTCGCACCCGCAAAACCCTAGAAGATATCTTTCTGGAAGTAATCGGCAGCGGGGAAAGTAACCAGCAAGAGGAGAGGCATGATCAATAATATCTGGGCGATTTTTCGCAAGGAATTTCAAAGCTATTTTACCGCCGCCAATGCCTATATCATTATGGGCATATTTTGGTTAGTAGCGGGATTTTTCTTTAACTCCCTTCTCTACGGCATTATTCTCGATGTTAGTATCCAAGAACAATCGGGATTTCTGGTAGCCAGAGATACGGTATCTGAATTTATGACCACTTTCATCGGCATTATTTTATCCTCTTTATTGTTGGTAATTTTGCCAGCCCTGTCTATGGGATTATACGCAGAGGAAAAAAAACAGGGAACCCTAGAACTTTTAGCCACTTCCCCCCTGACCAATTGGAGTATAGCCATCGGTAAATTATTGGGAGTGCTGGCCTTTTTTACCGTGATGATTACCCCCCTCTGGATTTATGAAATAGTGGTTTTTAGTAGCGCAGTTCCCCCGGTGAATATAGCCAGTATTTTACTAGCTCATCTAGGATTAATTTTACTGGCAGCGGCCATCCTAGCCATCGGAATGTTTATTTCTTCCCTCACCAATAGTTCTATCCTGGCTTACATCATCACCTTTATCACCATCTTATTTATCTGGATACTGGATGTCATTGCTAACAATGCCGAAACCTTCTTTCGAGATCGCATCGGAGGAGAAGTGGGAGAACAGATCGGATTTTTCCTGAAAGAATTACTCTCCCATCTATCTTGGTATCAACCCTTTAACAATTTCGTGCGGGGAATTTTTGACAGTAGTAGTTTAGTCATCCTCCTCAGTTATATTCTGCTGGGAATCTTCCTAACTACTCAATCGATCGAAGCGGACCGTTATCAAAGAAACTAACTATGATATCCTGGCAAAAATACGGTAAATTTCTCTATATACCCGCCCTCTTTCTGGCTAGTGCTGGTCTAACCGTGGGGTTAATCTCCGGTCAATGGTCATCCCTCTCTCTGGGGTTATTAATTGCCGGGGCTATTCTGTTTCTAGGGTGGCTGTTGTTATTAGTAATCACTGCCAAAGAATTTTGGCAAAAAAGAAGTACCCGCACCGGCGCTCAAACCCTCATTACTACTATTATTGTCCTCAGCGTTATCGGTTTAATTAACTTTCTCGCCATCCGTTATCCCTATAGAGTTGATTTAACCGAAAACCAAATCTTTAGTTTATCCCCCCAAACCGAAAGACTATTAACCAATCTGTCAAAACCCGTCAAAGTCTGGATTTTTTCAACCCGGGGAATCAGTGGCAACGAAGAGGAACTTTTAGCCAATTATCAACGCAAAAACCCCCAATTTCAGTACGAAATAGTTAACCCGGAGAAAAAACCCAATATCGCTCAGGAATTTAAAAAACTAGCCAATGATAATCTAGCCAGAGTCTATCTACAGTATGGTGAAAAAAAACAACCCCTGAAAACTATTAGTGAAGAGGAAAGTCTCACCGAAGCGAAATTGAGTAACGCCATCGAAACCGCTAAAACCGATCGCACTCTAACCGCTTACTTTCTGCAAGGTCATGGAGAAAATGCCATCAAAGAACCTCAAGGGGGTTTAGGACAAGCAGTCAATAGTTTAGAAGCAAAAGGTTATCAAGTAGAACCACTTAATCTAGTGGAACGTTCCACCATTCCCAATAATGCCGATGTCATTATTATTGCCAGTCCCAAAAGAAAAATATTTCCCCAAGAAGTCACCGCTTTAAAAAACTATCTTGAGCAAGGGGGCAAAATTTTATTAATGATTGACCCTCAAACCGAAACCGGATTAGAACCCTTATTAACCCCTTGGGGTGTGAAACTAGATAATCGGATTATTATTGATGCTTCTGGTGCCGGGGAAATCATTGGTTTAGGTCCGGCTAGTCCCATTATTACCAATTACGGTAATCATCCCATTACCCGGGATTTTGCTAACGGTATTTCTATCTTTCCCTTTGCTCGTCCCATCGCCACCGTTCCCATCGAAGGAATTGAAGCCGTATCTTTAATGATTACTAATGATAAAATGTGGGCTGAGAGTGATTTAAATGATCAGAATCTCCAGTTTAACCCTGAAAAAGATTTAGCTGGCCCCTTTGATCTAGGAGTTGCTCTGACGGGAAAAAAAGGTAAATTAATCGTGATTGGTAATGCCAGCTTTGCCAGCGATGGACTATTTGAACAACAGTTAAACGGAGATATATTTTTAAATTCTGTGCAGTGGTTAGCCAGTGGTGAAACAGCCACCTTATCTATCCGGGCTAAGGAACCAGAAAATAGAAGAATTAATTTAAATCCCCTGCAAGCTAACGCTATTTTTTGGATAGCGATGGTAGTGATGCCTTTAGGGGGATTTACCCTAGCTGGATTGACTTGGTGGCAACGTCGTTAATCGAGTTAGAATCTTGAAAAATCATCTCTCTTATTCCTCTAACTGCCATGACCACAACCCAAACTATCCCCCAATTTTTGACTTTTGATGACTATATTAATCAATATCCCGATGATGGACAACAATACGAATTAATCGCAGGAAAATTATCGGCCATGATGCGACCGATCGGAAAACACGAAGAAATTGGCGGTTTTATAAGCATGGAGTTAGGATTGGAGATTAGAAGACGGCAATTGCCCTATTTTATCCCCAATACTGCCGCAGTAAAACCCCTTCGCCCCCATACAGGTTATCTACCCGATATTATTATCTTAGACAGAGAAAATCTAGTTAACGATCCCTATTGGGAAACCGCTTCCTCAATTTCTCTGGCAACATCAGCTAAATTAATTATTGAAATTGTCAGTTCCAATTGGCGAGATGATTATCTGAAAAAATTCGACGACTACGAACAATTAGGAATTGCCGAATATTGGATTATCGATTATTTAGCCAAAGGTTCGTCCCGATATATCGGCAGCCCCAAAGAACCCACCATTTCTATCTATCAATTAATCGATGGAGAATATCAAGGTAATTTATTTAAACAGGATCAACGTCTTATTTCAGGGGTTTTTCCAGAGTTAAACCTCACGGCTAATCAAATTTTTCGTGCTAGAGCTTAAAGAAAAACCCGTATTTTTAGATTAGACTTATGGTAAAAATCAAAAACTTACCTGAGAGTAAGGAGTCAGGAGCTTATAATAGAAAACAACTCAAGATCGGAGAAATCAATTAATGTTTGCCACAATAGAAGATAAACAAGCTCTTTCCCTCGAAGTATTTCTTGCCCTTCCAGAAACTAAGCCTGCTAGGGAATATTATCATGGAATTGTCACTCAAAAACCTATGCCCAAAGGAAAACACAGCATCTTACAATTTGAGTTAGCCTCTGCCATTAATCAACAGACTAAATCTCAAAAATTAGCTTATGCTCTACCTGAATTGCGTTGTACTTTTGCAGAACGTTCAATTGTGCCAGATATTGCGGTGATTCGTTGGGAGAATTTGCCAAGAGATCTAGATGGAGAAATGGCCGATCAATTTTTACGTTATCCCGATTGGATTATTGAAATTATGTCTCCTGAACAATCTGTTACCTTAGTGATGGAAAAGATTATTTTCTGTTTACAACAAGGAACAGAATTAGGTTGGTTGATTGATCCTTCAGCAAAGTCAGTCACCGTTTTTCAAACAGGATTACCGAAAGTACATATTGCAACTGAAGGAAATAATGAGCCTTTAGCAGTGATTAAAGGATTAGAACGTTGGTCAATATCAGCAGTGGATATTTTTGCTTGGCTAAAGGTTTAATTTGTTCTGTCAGCATCGTTTGGTTTATCAGGTTATTCCAGAAGAGTAAAGTTGTCAAAGTTATACGGATGTGGACTCATTATCAATAACTCCTCTTATTTATGGCTCTTCGGGAATTGTTATGCAAATATTAAGGTTCTTCGGTTTGTGCTATGCAATGAACGGGGGTTATAAGGGATGAAACCCTTATAGAGAAAGACATTTAGCGATTTTTGTCAATTGTTTTCGCTCTAGAAGTAACTAATCAATGGAACTCTTACCAGATACGGATTTAATCGATTTATGCCACCCTATCGAACCAGACTAAGTAACGAAGAACCTCTATTAATTACTATTTTCTTCAGGAGGAGAAGGTGATAAAACCGGAGGAGCGATCGGTTCAATTTTATCCTCATTAACCGGGGGATTAATCACCTCTGGAACAGGAGAAGGAGAAGGAGAAGGAGAAGGAGAAGGAGAAGGAAGGGGAGAAACTTGAGGACTCGGCTCCGTTTCAGGAAGGGGAACAGGAATAGGAATTACTTCTTCTGGGGTGGGACTAGGAGTTAATTCTGGAGTCGCTTCTGGACTAGGAATCACCTCTGGGGTGGGAGTAGGGGATGGAGTGGGAGTCGGGGAATAAATGGGAGTCCGTTGACGAGAAGGTCGTCGGATAGGGGGAAAATCTTGGGAGGGAGGAGGAATGATTTCAGGAATAGGAGAAGGTTCGGGGGTTGGTGATGGTTTAATTTGCTCATTTTTGGGAAAAAGAGCCATAAATCCCCGATATCCTAGGGCAAAAGCCCCAATTGTCACCGCAAAAATCAGCAAAATCCACAGCCAAGTATTCTTTTTTTCCCCAGAATTGGGTTGAATAACCACAGTGGGGGAGACGGTTGGTTTTGGGGGTGTAGAGGACTTTAATCGGGGACTATGGGGAGAAACCGCGATAGTCGGTTGGGTGGACAAATCGGGGGACATTTCTGCCAAAGCTGCTAACATTTCCCTGGCAGTAGCAAACCGATCCCGGGGATGAAAACGGATCGCTCGATCGATTACCATAGCTAAATTAGGATTAACATTTTCTGCCTCCTGTCGCCAGAGAATTTCCCCCGTGCGCGAGTCAGTTTCTAGATATTGGGGAGTTTTTCCCGTTAATAAAAAAATCGCCGTTAAGCCTAGGCTGTAAAGGTCACTAGAAAAGACCGGTCTCCCGGCAGCCTGTTCCGAAGCCATATAACCGGGGGTGCCAAGGGCGATCGAATAGGCACTTTTTCCCGTAGGATCGAGTAAGGTGGCCACTGCTTCTTTCATTACCCCAAAATCGATCAAAATGGGCAAATTATCACTATTTCTTAAGATAATATTATCGGGTTTCACATCCCGGTGAATAATGCGGCGACTGTGAATAAAATCAATAACAGGCAGTAAATTCTCTAAAATCGTCCGCACTGCTGAGGAAGATAAATTTCCCTGTCGTTGCTGTTTTTGGGTTAGTGTCTCCCCTTCAATCCACTCCTGCACCAGATAGAAATGATTATCTTGGGCAAAATAACCGTATAAACGGGGTATTTGGCGATTTTGCTCTCCCAATTCCTCTAAAACGCTTGCTTCTTTCTGAAAACGTTCTTTTAACCATTCTGGCATCTCCTCACTTTGAATAGCCGGCTGCAATTTTTTAATCACACAGCGCCGTTGAGAAGGCATATTCGTATCGATAGCGATATAAGTTTCCCCAAATCCCCCCCTAGCAAGGGTGCTAACAATTTGGTAGCGATTGTTTAAAAGCACTAGATTCATTACCCTGAGAGTGCAAGCGTGGTCATAAATTGTTCCTAGACTAACATTCTTTCGTTAAGGAAAAAGTCAAGGCAAAAACTAGAGTCAAGTCTAAGGAATCCAGCGACGGATTTTCGTCCACAAAGGTGCATTATCTTGACTGCTCATCTCCTGAAAACTTTGATAACAATCGTAGGCGCGATTAAGATGGGCGGTGATTTCTGTCGCATTGGGATGGGAATTGCGATCGGGATGCCAATAACACAAGAGAGTTTTATAATTATTCTCAATCCGGTTAGTGGTGCTAAAAGGAGTAATCCCCAAAACTCGCCACCAAACGGGATTAGCCGACTCTATAATCATCACGGCCAAGGAACGGGGCGAAGGATAGAGAATTTGGGCGATTAATGACCAATCTGACCCATAACACCGCCGATAAACCGCTTTAACCCGCTCTTTTCCCAACTGTTCACAAGCTTGTAAATGCCATTGACGAAAATCCCCCCGCATCTGCTGATGAGTTCGCAAATCTCGCTGGGCAAATCTGCCCTCAGCTAGTTTATTAGTGCCAATAGTGTTAAAGTTACTATTAGCGATCGCTTTTATATCCCAGTAAAGATGATAAAAAGGATCTTGACCCAGGGCCAGACTTTCCAGAATTTCCTTAGCGTAACCTCTAGCCGGATTTAACCGCAATAATTCCCGTAATTCCCGACAAAACTGCTCATTTTCGGGCATACCGCGCCATTGCCAATAGTTAACATCCGGTTTTGCCAGAGACTGCCTATATACACTGCGCCACACCTGCGGAACAGTACAGGTGATCGGGGTAGCCAAGGGAGTAGCCAGGGGATAAAATTGACCCTTTAAAGAGCTTTCAGGAGCATCTTCTAGTAAACAAGCAAGATGATAGGCGGGATGACTACGGGGCTTTTTTTGGGGGCTAATAAACCAAAAAGCCGTTAAAATGACAATTAAGTACAGGAGTAGAGAAAGAATTTGCTCCGCCATGGCAACTTTTAGTTAGTCTGCTCAGTTACCCGAAGAATTATAATTCGTGCTATGATCGCTGAAAAGTTCTTTGTATCTCGGCTGATTGTCACAAATCTACAAAATTGGGTGATATGCCGAAAGTTTCCATATATTCTTACTCTGGTTATTCGGAAAGTTTCTGTATAATTAATATAATCAGTAGTCGGTCTTTAGCATGATCCCATCTGCACTCTCAAATATCACATTCGACGAGCAAGACGCAAACCTCTTTCTTGTCGATGACGCTCGCCTTCGTGCTGATGCTCTAAAACATTCGGTTTTACCGCGTCTGCGCTTGGTAATGAACTCTGCAATTGCTCGGATACGTGAGATATACGGGGTAGAAGTGCTGGACGACTCTATCGTTAGCGTTTTTCCGAATTTTCGGGAAAAGAGATACAACGATAACGAATTGACGCATAAATATGAATCTGTTTTCGTTGGTCTTGGCGGACAAAGGAAGGCGAAGTGGCCGGGTTTCTCGCGCAAAAATGGAAAACCCGTGCAAATCTTGCCATTTCGTTTTGCTTTCATGCTCACAGATGAGGGGGTATTTACTTTTCTGGAAAACGGTTGGCTCAAAGGACTTGATAAAAAGTCATTTGATTCGATTTTGCAGTTTCATATTGATAACGAAAATATAATTAATAGGCTGTGTTTCGGGTCTGAGATTCGACCTGATTTTTATTTTGGTGATGATTTACCTTTCTTCGCAGCATTTCAAGATCATTATCGACATAGAATATCTAACGAACTAATTGATAACCATTTTTTCGGGCATCTATATCGCTTCCCTGTTTCACCAGTTGACCTATTTCAATTAGTCGATAATTTTGCAGTTTTCTTCCCCGTTTATGACTCTTATATTCAAATAGCAAAGGGACTCCCGCATCGGCTGGAAAATTTAGTTTCAAGATTGAACTATTGGTGGTTTGAAAGACAATTAGAGAATCCGAATGAAGGGGGTGAAGAGAAGCACTCCGCCACAGGTGAATCGATCGCATTGGCATCGCTTTTCGCCGAGCAAAAGATTCGCGTAATGCCCGCAATCCGTTGGCAAGTATTTCAGCGTGATCAGTGGAAATGTGTTTCTTGTGGTCGCAATTCACATAACGGCGCAATTCTTCATGTTGATCACATCATTCCTCGCTCACGCGGTGGTCTTGACAACCTGGATAACTATCAAACGCTTTGTGACGTTTGCAACATCGGCAAAAGCAATAGAGATACCACAGACCTCCGCAATAAAGGCTAACACTGCGATGCACTCGACTCCGTTTCGCTCCGCTGGTGAGTATGATCGCCACTATGGTAGATATGGTAAAGTGCGTTCCCTAATGCAAGTCCTACCGCTGCAGCGATCGATTTTGGGGAACACACCATGGTCATTGATTCAAGCAAATGATTATCAGCTAAAAACGTCTAGGCACAGCGACGGACGGGAGTGCGATCGGATATAGACAAATATGGGGGCATTTTACCTTACTTTTTGGAGCCGTGATCTGTGGGCAATATGACATGATTAATAGAAGAAACAGCGAGTAAAGAGCATGACCACCTATCAAGATGTTCGCCGGCAAGTTGAGAATCTCACCCCAGACGAGCAACTTCGCTTATTAAAAGAGTTAGCTGTAATGGTACGTCGCCCTATGCTTGTTAAGCCCAAGCATAGCATTATGGAACTAGAAGGACTAGGAAAAGAAATCTGGAATGGACTTGATGCTCAAGAGTACGTTAATCAGGAACGTGCCTCATCGGAAATTTTGGGTCTGAAACCCCGCCGTTCTAGGTTGGCTTTACGTTAGAATTAAAAGGCCAGTCTCGAAAACCAAGTGGACGGCGCAGCACCGTTCGGCTGAGCTCACGGCCGAAGCCTTGAAAACTCGGCTTAGGGGGTTCCGACCAGAAAAGCTTGGCCGGGTAAAAAGTCGCGCGCAACAAGTACAAGAAGCTATAGGCGGTCAACGTACCGTGGGACACACGGAATATGTCAAGGAATGGCTGATGCAACTACAAGGTCAAGTTGTGGGTTTGGATACCGCGCCACTCATTTACCTGATCGAGCAAAATCAGGTATATTTAGGGCTTGTTCGTGCCTTTTTTGGGGCGCTAAGTCGAGGCGAGTTTCAAGTTGTTACCTCTACGTTGACGCTGACGGAAGTTTTGGTGCATCCATTACGCTCAGGTAATGTAGAACTTGCTGGCCAGTATCGTGATATTCTTCTTGATCAAGAAAACTTAATTACTGTACCTATTTCCCTTGAGATTGCCGAAGTTGCCGCCCAGTTAAGAGCAAGACAAAACTTGCGAACTCCAGACGCAATCCAGATCGCCACTGCTATGGGAGAAGGTGCTATGTTTTTCTTGACCAATGATGCCCGTTTAGCTGCTGTCCCAGATTTAAAAGTTTTGGTTTTGGATGCTCTGTAACAGTACACCAATCTGGTAGCGTGCGTTCCTTAAACATTGATTTAAGCAAATGATAATAAGCTAAAAACATCTATGCACAGCGACGGACGGGAGTGCAAGTGCCGTCGAATAATTGTAAATTTTTGTTACGAAGTGCAGTCAGATTGAACAATTGGTGCTAAAACCTTGGGGGAAAGCTGATGTTATTTCGGCTGATTGTCAGTAATCCACAAAACGGGGTGATATGCCGAAAGTTTCCCCATATCCTTACTCTGGTTATTCGGAAAGTTTCTGTATAATCAATGGTTAGCTGGCCTCGTAATATCACGATGTATCTGATTAGGAGCGATGTTATGGGACTTAGTGAAAATTTTTTACAGCCAGCATTGTCAGATGATTTTTACTGGCTCAACGAGCCGACGCATTATCGTTTGGGTAATGGCTTGGAAATTTCTACAGATGAAAAAACTGATTTTTGGCAAAACACGCACTATGGTTTTCAAAGAGATGATGGGCATTGCTTATTGATGCGACAAGTTGGGGATTTTTCCCTAATGACCCAAGTAGAATTTCAGCCTCGGGAAAAATATGATCAATGTGGCCTAATGGTGCGGATTGACAGTCAGAATTGGATAAAAGTTTCCACGGAATATGAAAGCGAACAAGCTAGTCGGCTTGGTTCTGTGGTGACCAATTTGGGATATTCTGATTGGGCAACGCAAGACATTTCTTCACGATACCGCGAAATGTGGTATCGCATCAGTAAACGGGGGAGCGATTTTCTGCTAGAGAATTCTTATGATGGGCAGGCTTGGCTGCAAATGCGGATCACACACTTACACAAGATAGCCGACGATTGCCAAATCGGAGTGTATGCCTGCAGCCCGATAGGCAAAGCGTTTCGCTGTTGTTTCAAAACCTTGGAAATCTCAGACAATCAGTGGCTGGCAATACCGGAAGCCAGCTAACAACCGTATGCACCCGACTGGCACTTATGCGCCTTAACGCCTGGCTTGTTGTGGTTAACGGCTTGTCTGTCTTATGCTAGAGTTTCATAATTACCCGAAGCTAATGAGGCCAAAAATAATGGACAAAAATAAGCCAGAAGAAGTTCAAGAAGCAATGATTTCACTGGGACTGGGTACAGCGATTGGAGCTAGTGCATCGGCAGTAGTTGGCGGTATGGGACTGGCTGTAGGAGGAACTGCTCTAGGAGTCGGTATGGCTCCAGTAGCAGCGGCAGGAGCAGTGGTTGGCACGGCAGTTTACGGAACCAAAAAAGCAATAGAAGAGCAAGACGCAACGGCAATTGGAGCAGCGGCAATTGGTGCGGGTGCTGGAGCCGGTATATCAGCATTAGTTGGAGGTATGGGATTAGCAGTAGGGGGGACGGCAGTTGCAGTGACGATGGCTCCCGTAGCGGCAGTAGGAGCAGTAATTGGTTTAGCTGGATATGGGATTTCTAAATTATTCACTGAGTAAGCAATGGCTAAACGGAAAAGACAGTCCCCCAATGCTGCTCAAAAATTAGTAAGAGGAGCAATTCGGGACTTTATTAATCAGGTTAATGGCATAGTTATTGAGCCGGAGATAAATACTCCTGTAAAGGGTACAGAGGCTTGGTATCGGGACAAACTGGCTGGGGAATTAGGAGGAAAAACCGAGGTTTACATTGATAAGGTAGGTAGAATAGATGTCTTAACTAATACTGAAATAATTGAAGTTAAAAATACAAAAGGCTGGAAATCAGCGATCGGGCAAATCAAGAGTTATGGACAGTATTATCCCAAGCATAAAATGAGAGTTCACCTATTTGGGAAATTGACTGAGAGTAAACTGGAAACTATCCAGAGAGTATGTAACCTAGAAGGTATAACTCTAACTTGGGAATAGTATGATCGCCGCTCTGGTAGGGTGCGTTCCCTGATGCGGGTCCTACCGCTGCAGCGATCGATTTTAAGGAAACCCAACATCCTCACCTATTACCATGAAAGGGTATAATAAGTTTACTTAAGGTCATCAAAGAGGTAACAAAACCTTAATGGAAAGTCGCATCCAGATTCATCCAGATATTTGTAATGGAAGACCTGTTATAGCTGGAACCCGAATTCCGGTGCAAACAGTTATGGAATTTTTGGGAGCAGGGGATTCTATTGAAGAAGTCCTTGAAGAATATCCTTCTCTGAATCGAGAAGATATTTATGCCTGTATGCAATTTGCAGCAAGATTGATGGCGAATCACTATGAAGTCAGAAAAATTGCATGAATGGTTTTTTCTTTGATGAAAATTTACCAGCTAAAATCCTGTTTACTCCATCTTTACCGATCATTTTTAGGTAGAATTCCAAGGGATACGGAAATTTGGCAATATGCAAAGGATAAAAAACTGGTTATTGTTACGAAAGATACAGACTTTTCTGATAGACTAATGCTAGACTTTTCCCCACCAAAAGTAGTACATCTCCGTGTTGGCAATATACGAAAACGAGAATTTCATCAGTTTTTAGCTCGTATTTGGCCAGAAGTTGAAGCTTTGGTTATTGAACATAAATTAGTTAATGTCTATTTAGATAGAATTGAAGCATTTAGATAATTTTTCCTAACATTCATTGCGATATCGCTAAGGTGGGTAATGCCTGCCTTACTCTAGGGAAAGTCCAGTAATAATATCTTCTGGGGGAATCCCAGCTTGAATTAAATTGGTTGTTAATCCTTCTTCAAGATTATCATCTTCAATAACAATTTTATTTTTCAATAAACGAGCGTGAAATAAAATTGTATTAATCCATGCTTCTTTTTCCCAACCAGTCATAATTATTAAAAAGTTGCCTGATTCTGGATCACAAACTGGGGTAATTTTAAGGGTTTGTAATCGAGGTTGCATCGCCGACTCTTTTCTGATAACTTGAGTCAGAATATCGGCATAATTTACTGTGTTATCCATTCGCAAATTATCTCCTTTTGAGGATTATAAATAATTAAATTGATTCTATTACGTTTAATAACCAGTTGGAAAATAGCTTTTTTGAAGTGTTTTAAATAAACCGCTTGACTAATGCCCAAAAAAAGTTTTCTTTCAGGTTCTTGTGAATCTAAAGCCCATTGGTATAATTGAAGTTGTCCTATTGTTTTTTCTAATTCACTGATAACTGAAGGCGTATCAAAGTCTTTGATTTCTACGGCAATTTTACGTTCTTCTTTTTCCGCAGCAAAAAACTTTTCTGCTCCTAAATAAGCTTTAAGCAAGGTTTTTTCTAAGGTTAGAATTAAAGGATCATCAGTGATTTTCCAACTCTCTTTTTCTAAAGTATGACGTAATGATAAATGTAGATCGTCTCGTCTGGACATCCTTATAAACCCTGCTTAAGAGGTTCGATTTCTATTCTACTACAGTTCGCCCTAATTCGGATTTATTATGACCGAAAAAGCGGTAAGGTGGGCAATGCTCACCCTACTATTTCTATTTTCGCTTGGTCAGGCTAGAGACTAACCCTAATCCTCCTAATCCTAACAAGGCAACAACGGAACTCAGTGCAGATCTGGTAGGGTGTGTTCCCTCATGCAAGTCCTACCGCTGCAGCGATAGATTTGAATGATTATAAGCTAAAAACATCTAGGCACAGCGACGGACGGGAGTGCGATCGGTTATGATCGAGTTGTAAATTTTTGTTACGAAGTGCAGTCAGATTGAACAATTGGTGCCACAATCTTCGGGGAAAAGCTGATGTTATTTCGGCTGATTGTCAGCAATCTAGCTAAAGGAATTCGAAAGACTGCGATGACCTACTATAAAGACCTGACTCCCTACGAATATTTTGCCAGGCATGAACCGCCTGTACTAAGAGGTGAGCGTATGCTAACCACTCTCAATGTTGGTTGGCTCAGCGGCAACAAATCCTATTCAAAGGGGGAAACTTCTCAAGAGTTCAAGGATACACTGTTCCAACTCTGTCTGGACGAATACATCGTTAATATTGCTCGTGGGTTTCATGTATGCGAATTGTGCCGTGACATTTCCTATGAACAATGGTGCGTACCACGATATGGGGAAAAGACTCATTGGCTCAACATCGGAACTGGCGAGCTCCGTGTGATTGGCCAATCTGCCATCTACGCTGCGCCTACACTCATCTATCATTACGTTGTGGAACACCAGTATAAGCCACCAGACGAATTCATCGAAGCCGTTGTTACGGGTCCTTCGCCAGAGTCAGAAGAATACCAAGCTCTCCGAAGAAAATTTCATTGATTCAAGTAAATGATATAGCGTTTCCTGTTCGCAAGAGGTACATTATTGATGTTGAAAAGCTTAATCAGCAAAGGTTTAATTGTGCCACATAGATGTGAGAACCGCTATAATAATCTAAAAACGTCTAGGCACAGCGACGGACGGGAGTGCGATCGGTTATGATCGAGTTGTAAATTTTTGTTACGAAGTGCAGTCAGATTGAACAATTGGTGCTGCAACCTTGCGGAAAAATTAGAATCTCAGCAGCGCTTGCTTACCACTAGCTTTATAGTCATTCATGCTTATCAAATCCCTAAAGGAGCTTCATGAGTCCTTGTTGGCACTTGTAGAAGCGCCGAATCAGAAAGAAGAACATTACCAAAAGTGGTTTGAAAATAACCGGATGATATTCTCTGTACTTGGTTTTTCGGAGGAAATACCTCACCCTTGCTCAATCAACATTGAAGGAGAGGAATACATCCCTGACTTCTTGGCAAGAGACTGTAGCGGTAGCTGGTTTGTCTTTGAACTCAAGAGGCCAGATATTAAAGTCCATACACAGAAAAACCGGCGTAGGACTTTCTATCGAGATTTTGAGTCATACATCTCTCAATGCAATGAGTATTCACTCTTTTTTGAGGAGACGGATAATCGAAACTTTATGAAGACAAAGTATGGGATCACCGTTCAGAGACAAGTACATAGCATACTTGTGGCATCAAGAGATGATTCGCTTGATAAACATTGGGTTCACGACGAAATTGTTAGGAATAGAAATTCAAGAATAACCTTGTTGACGTTTGATGATATTCTTTCATCTATCGAAAATCAAATCAGGCTTCAGGAGTCTCCACTGCTTCATCTACAAGGAGTTTCAGGTGCTGTACTCTTTTCGCATTGTGATCCAATAACTACACCTCAAGATCAATACCTGCTTGATTTTGGCAGTGATCCTATGAACAAAGTCTCGGTAGGATTCAATGCAAATTCGGTTTTTGTAGATATTACGATCAAAGGAAAATGCGTATCAACCAGAAGGCCTTTCTTATTCGTACTTGGGAATAAACCAAATCTACTTTACTTTCGGGTTGGTCTATCTGATTCATGTACACATATATCATTATCAATGAATGGCACTGAATCCATTGACAGAGTATTTGATCCCATGCACATAAAGACCGAATCAATTCACAATATCGTATGCGGATCTGACGTGATGATGAAGACACCCGCAAGCTCAATAATGTATGAGGTTATTGTCTATGCTTGTATACTCGATCATAAAGAGAAAGAGCAGCTCCTTTCATACTTTAACCAGAGATATCAATACTATCTCTCTCCACTAGCGATTCATCCCTTGCCTGGAATATTATTTGACGGCTTGAAAAGCCTGTACACCCCCGGCCATCCTTTTTCGACTGACAAAAAAATATCAGGAAAAAGTATTCTTTCAAATAAGATGTTAGGCTGGTACGATGCTGCGGGTGGAAACTTAACACTTTCTGACGGAAGTACTCCGCTGCCTGCGCCATATCTTGCGCAGCCCAAAGCCATGCCTCCTTACTCCTCTAACTAACCTGTAGTAGCTGTAGCTGTAGGGTGTGTTCCCTCATGCAAGTCCTACCGCTGCAGCGATAGATTTGAATGATTATAAGCTAAAAACATCTAGGCACAGCGACGGACGGGAGTGCGATCGGTTATGATACTAAATCCGTTGAGTATAGGCTATATATCAGGAGAGGCACTCATGCAAGAGGCAAAAGGCAAAAGGGGGAATAAATAATCAGTCTTTAATAACCGGATTTAGTATCAGACTTGAATTGGCCTATTGGTGGGGGTTTCATCCCGTCGCACTAAGCACTTCGGGTCTTCACCCCGACATTTGAGATAAATTCTGGCGGCAAGGAAATGACCGATTCTTGGTCAGGAGAGACAATGACAGGCAAAATAGCTTGATGGTGATAGGTTACCTTCCCTTGTTTCGAGGTGCTTTGTTGAGCAACGAGGACAACTAATTTTCTCTGAACTATAGTACTGAGTAGCATCTGGGATTGATGTCGGATTAAAGTTTTTCTTAGTAGATAGCGAAGGCAATCAAGTTGATTGTCCGAAATATTACAGAAAAGCTGAAAAACAACTAAACCGATTAAACAAGAAAAAGTCGAAGAAATACCGGAAGGGTAAAAAACAATCTCGTAATTATCACAAAGCTAGAAAGCGATATGCTCGGAAACATTTAAGAGTAAGTAGGCAACGAAAAGATTTTGTCAAGAGTGTGGCACTCCGTTTAGTTAAGTCTAACGACTTAATCGCTTATCTTGCCCTATCCACGTCTGTTAGACTTCTGATAAGAACGAATCACACTAGAACCCTATATCTTTGATTATCAAGGCTTCGGCCGTGAGACTTCGGCCTGATCTCAGACGAACGCTCAGTCGAACAGTTTCAGCTTCGGTAAAACTGAGGGCTTCGGCCGTGAGATCAGCCGAACGGTCTTCACCTGACATTTATGATAGAATTCACCCTGTTCACAGCCTCTATCGTGCCGACAACAGTCACCGTGATCACTTTAACTCTTTTGCACCCCAATCAGGCCACGCCCCTACAACATTGGCAATTTGACAATGATCAGTCAACCATTCTCATCGGCAGGGCGCTGGATAATCATGTGGTTCTCTATAGTGCTGTGGTTTCGAGGCGGCACCTAGAAATCCGCCATAATGATCAGGGTGATTGGGAATTGGAAAATTTAGGGACAAATGGGACGTTTCTCAATGGCAAACCGATCGAGAAAACCGCCGTCGTCGATGGGATGGTGGTTCGTTTAGCCACCTCTGGCCCGCAAATTCAAATTCGTCTCATCGATGAGGACGAGCAACCAAAATTAATCCTCAAACCCCTAGAGGCTCTTTTGGCGGACGACCCCATCCAGCCGGAAAAGGATACTATAGCCAGCTAAAAAATATTAAATTTTTATAAAGTTTTTTCAATTTCCCTAGCAAAATGTAAAAATAGATACAGAATAAGAAATAAAATCTTCTAACTTGTTGTCCCTAAATAGAGACGACAAGAGAGATTAAAGTCACTTTAAAGCATTGCAGGGAGTCGGTGATATGACGTTAGCCTATCGAGGAGTTAAGTACGAAAGGGATTCTCTCCCCTTGGAGATGAAGACCGGAGATATCGGGGGTAAATACCGAGGTCAAGACTGGAATCACCATTATCCTCGCCATATGCTCCAATTAGAGCCGAAACTGCATCGTCAGTATCGTGGAGTTGCCTACAGCACCCGTCCTCATCTTGCTGGACAAGTCACCCCGAACACTTGTCCGTTACCGGTTGTCAAACCCCCTATTGTCGTCCAAGAGGAAACCCTTTCTAGCGTCCATCTGAACAATATTCGTCGTCGTCTGGAACGTCGTTTACAAATCGCTCAAGAGAATGGGGATGAAACCCTCGTTAATCTCTTGAAAAAAGAATCCCAAGACTTAGCCTTAAACTACTAGATTAGCAGTTTTTTTGCCACTTTCCCCTCGGTTTTGCCGGGGGGAATATTTTTGGGCGCAAAAATCTTATCGATAGAAATTATCACCCTAGTTAGGGGCTGCTGAAAAAGTTTTTCGTGGGGGCAGGGTGTGGGGTGTGGGGTGTGGGGTGTAGGGTTTTACCGATTTTGAGGTAGTCAGTTACCTAATTTTCAGGGAAAAAGTAGATTGGGGTGTTGTATTATTTCCACAACATTTTTGATACCTTGGATAAAAGTTTGAAAACTACGCGATTTATTTTCAGTTAGGGAAAGATGGGGGGCAATCTGTTTAGAGTGGGTTCCTGCATAATACTCTTTCACTAGCTTTTTTAATTCTTGTTTAGCCGAGTTAAGCAGGTCTGGTTCTCTGTATTTACTTTTATTTTGTTTTTGACCGAGACTATTTAAATTATACGCCTTGGCCACCGCTGCTAAATCTCCCAGAAACCAAGATTCTAATTCATGGCAAATAATCCGAATTAAGACTTGAGCATCACTGGCATTTTGACAAATTTGCCCTAGTTTCTTTTTGAGTTCTTGACAATCGTGGGAATCCTGATCATGGACAATAATAAATTTGGTATTGGGACTAGATTTCTTGAAAGCTTTGAGTTTTATAGGAATAGATTTGGCTAGGTCTTGTTTGCCTTGATGACTAATACATTTATACCTTATTTCTGGGGGAATAAGTTTAGGCAAAAGTTCGTTTAACACATTTTCTATAGATGACTCTTCTAGCAAAAATACGATATCATAGTTCATTATGGTGCTACTCCTTCAAACCAACCTTGATTCCAAAGATAGCCGGGTAAATCGCCTTCCGCTACTAAGTTTTTGATGATTTCGCTATCGGCAGCCCTATGGATTTGGGTGATACCTTGGGATTTAATTAGCCAGAAAATACTAGCTAGTGGAACCGCGTTGATAAAATCGGGGGAGTGGCTAGAAACAAATACCTGACCCCCCTGATCGCTATAGTGGGCGAATTCTTCGGCTAGTTCTTTTAATAAAGTAGGATAAAGTTGGTTTTCTGGTTCTTCGACACAGAGTAGGGGATGAGGATTGGGATCGAATAGTAATATTAAATAAGCGAACATTTTCATAGTCCCGTCAGAAACATAGCGATCAATAAAAGGGTCTTTAAAGGCCTGATCTTGAAAACGTAAAATCAAGCGACCGTCTTCGGTTTCTTTGGCTTCCACAGAGGAAATACCCGGAACTCTTTGTTTCATTTTTTCGAGAATTTGCTGAAAAATTGTGGGATATTGTTGATAAATATATTGAGCAACTGTAGCTATATTGTCGCCAGTAGGGGATAAGTGTTCAGCATAAGATATTTCTTTACTTCCTCTAGCTTCGCTAATATGAAAGTCAGAAACGTGCCAATTTTCAATCAGAGAACGAAAGGCTGTAGCGGCTTTAAAACGTTGAAATTGTCCTAATCCTTTGATCGCTAGTATATCGTTAGATTCTAGCTGTTGTTCTTCTCGATCGAGTTCTTTATCTGGTTTACTAAAATCTTCTTCGTTGGTGATAGCATATCCTTGACCAAGTTGAAAATCTAAAAAATGAAAAGGTTTACCGTGTTCACCCCTTTTATAGCGAAGTATTTCGCGTTTGATAACAGGGCGATTTTTGTTTTGTCCAATTATAAGTATATAAGTAACCAGACGTTCTGTATCTAAGATTTTCATGCGAAATTGCAGCTCGATTTCAATATTTTCCTGTTCTTGACCTCTAGTGATAATTTCTCTATAACCGCCGCGAATTTGTAAGGCTTGGCGAATGTTGTTTTTGAGGGCATCTCGCAGAAACCCAAAAATATCAAATAGAGTAGATTTTCCCGTGCCGTTAGCTCCAATAATCACACAAAAAGGGGGAATATCTCTTATGTGTATGTTTTTAAACATACGATAGTTTTTTATTTTAATAGAAACAATTTTCATGATATAATCGAGCAGTTATAGTTTTTTTGATTATACGATTGATCAGGTGAAGATAACTGATCAATTAGCCAAAAAAGCCAGAGATTAGACTCTCTGGGAAATTGGGGTATAAATCAGCCGCCTGAGGAAGGGACAAGAAACCAGACTCAAGACAAGTTGCCCAAAATAGCGTAAATTGTCTATAAATTTGTTCAACGACTTAAATTAGTACAAATGTTTGACTGTATTATCATCGGTGCGGGACCAGCAGGAACGACGGCGGGTTATCATCTAGCTAAAAGGGGACGATCGATCCTGATCCTCGATAAAGCGAAATTACCCCGTTATAAACCCTGTGGTGGTGGGGTATCCCCAGCAATTAAGCAGTGGTTTGATTTTGACTTTACCCCCGTGATCGAGAATACCGTCACCCAAGTGGAGTTTACTTGGAAACAGGGGGATGCCGCCACCACTAAGTTAAATATGCTAGAACCGATGTGGATGGTACAAAGGGATCGTTTCGATGATTTTTTAGGTCAACAGGCGATCGCAGTCGGGGCAACTATCCAAGATAACAGCGAAGTTACCCAGATCAAATTCATCCAAGATCACTGGCAAGTTACCACATCCCAAGGAACATTTTCAGGCAAATATCTGATTGCTGCCGATGGTGTTAGGGGCAGTACCAGTCGCTGGTTAGGATTACCGGCGAAAAACCAAGCGATCGGGGCTACTCTGGAAATTACTAACGCAGAAGCGACTATTCCCCCCAAAAAAGCTTTTTTTGACTTTGGTTCCCTAAAAAATGGTTATATCTGGGCTTTTCCCAAGTCTAATGGTTACACAATTAGCGGTGCTTGTTTTAAGGGCAGCATCAAATCCGAGGAGCTAAAAAAACAACTGTTAAATTATGCCCATCAAAAAGGCTGGAATTTAGAGGATTATCGCTATAGTGAGTATGCTTTAGCCCTTTGGAACGGAAATCAACCGCTACACGCCCAAAATGCCCTAATTACAGGGGAAGCGGCGGGGATTCTCGATCCGCTCATCGGAGAGGGTATCCGTCCGGCAATTTTGACGGGAGTTAAGGCAGCCGAGGCGATCGATCGAGCTTTAGCCGGAGATAATCAGGCTTTAGCGGGCTATAGTCGGATAATTCGGGAAGAATGGGGGGAAGATATGGCTTTAGCGGCTAAATTAGCCGGTTTATTCTATCAATTTACCCAAATCGCCTACAATGTCGCCGTTAAACGGCCGATCGCCGGTCAACTGATGGGACGTATTCTCGTGGGAGATTTAAAATACCGGGATGTTACGGGACAAGCGATGCAACAATTGAAAAAGCTTTTACTGCCCGGATTCGGTTGGTGATAACACCTCGCGCACCAGGGTGGGGGTGACTCGATCGCTAATGGTGACTTGGCCGATTGCCGTTGGTAAAATAAATCTAACTTGACCATCTTTAACCTTTTTATCGGCAGTGAGAGCATTTACCATCTCATCGGCATTTAAAGGCGGCATACGGGTTTCTAAGGCGGCTTTTTCGATTAAATCGGTTTGACGTTGATTTTCCCCGGCGGTCCACATTCCCAGTTTAACAGCGATCGCTCCTGCCGCCACCATCCCCATGGCCACCGCTTCCCCGTGGTTAACGCTAGTATATCCCGTTAAACTTTCAATGCCGTGGGCGATCGTGTGACCATAGTTTAAGATCGCCCGCAAACCCGCTTCTTTTTCGTCTTTGCTTACCACATCTGCTTTAGCTTGGCAAGACTTTGTAATAATTGTTTGCAATAGCTCGCCATCGATCTGAGAAAAACTAGCTAAATTGTCCGAGTCTTCTAACTGTTGAAATAACTCAGCATCCCAAATTACACCGTATTTAATCACTTCTGCCATTCCAGCCCGAAATTCTCGCACGGGTAGAGTTTTAAGCACGCTAGGATCGATCAGAACTAATTTCGGTTGATAAAACGCCCCGATCAGATTTTTGCCCTGGGGATGATTAACACCAGTTTTACCCCCGATGGAAGCATCTACCATGGCTAACAGGGTGGTGGGAACTTGGACAAAATTAACGCCCCGTAACCATGTGGCTGCCGCAAATCCCGTCATATCGCCGATCACACCACCACCGAGGGCAACCATAGTCGAGGAACGTTCCAGCCGGTGAGCGAGGGCGCTATCATAAACTTGGGCGATCGCATCGAGGGTTTTATAATTTTCTCCGGCGGGGATCAGATGAGTAGAAACAACAAAGCCCGCTTTTTCTAGGGAATTAACGGCTATTTGCCCGTAATAGTCAAAAATTTCGGGATTAGAAACCAATAAAACCTTTTTACCTAAGCTTAACCGGATCATTTCTCCACCGAGATTAGCTAAACTGCCCTTCTCGATCAGAATATTATAGGAGCGATCGGGTAAATTAACGGGAATACAAATAGCCATAGGGTGTGGTAATTATAAATTATCAATTATGAATTATGAATTGCGAGGTAGGGAGATGGGGAGTGCCGGAGCAGGGAGAATAAATAAAAATAATCTCCTGACTCCTGACTCCCGATAGCCAAAAAGATGATCGGTTATTGGCGCAGCTTAGTCAACTCTAAGAGCAGACGACAGGATAAAAAACAGATAAAGCTCTCTCCTAGAAAGAGACTTAATTGCCAAGCGTCAGCGATCAAGTCTGTGGATAATTGTAGGGGAACTAGGCCGCGGACTAGGGCAAAAGCTGCCACTGTACCATCTTTGAGATGGGGATTATCGTCGTTACGGACGACATAACGATAGGTGACACCGAAGAGAAATCCGCTAATTATCGCCCCGGATATCTTGACAAAAGCGCCAATTAGTGTGAGCGATTCCCCTAACAATAGTCGATCAACAATTAAAAATAGCAGATAGGGAACCAGGAAAGCCAGAGCCGAGATACTCCCCACCTGTATGGATTCGATTCTTTCCTTGAGCGTAATTTGCACGATCGCCTCTCTAAAACGGAGTCACTGATGAAGTATTATCGAAAATTTGGGTTGAAAACCTCGCCCTTTAGGGCGACTTTATGTTAGCATTAAATTGAGTCGTTGACTTTGGGAACGCAGGAAACAAGCGACACTCCGTAATCCCTAAATCTCTAACCATCACTGGTACAAAAGCTTTCATAGTAAGTCCACATGGTAAGAGCGAAAAACAATTAAATACTGTGGGACACACAGAAATTTACGCTTGGGGAGTAGTCTTTAAGAGTGCTTGCCTTGTAGGTGTAGTCGGACTAGACATGAAACTGTAAGACCAAAATTAGCTTTGCTAGTAGCGGCAAGATTCAGCCCAAGAATCTCCGCACTTTTAGGGCGGAGAGTGTCAAAAATTGAGTAGTTATCTCCTAAGTAATTCGTTTAACAAAGGCAATTATGGATATTTTGACACTTGGTTGGGTTAGCATTCTCGCCCTGTTCACTTGGTCGATCGCCATGGTGGTTTGGGGTCGTAACGGTTTCTAGGTAATCTATAGATACCATGGAAACATCCTTGATTCTCAACACTCTCTTTCTAGTCGCCTTAATTCTCCTCGTTATCGTCAGTGGTGGCATTCTCTACCTGACGACTACAGAATGGCGCGATCGCCGTCGTCAAGATGGCGATAAAAAATTAGGAAAATAAATAATTCTGAACAGGTGTACTTAATTACGCCTGTTTTTCCTTTACTATGATTAAAATACTGCACTTATCGGATATTCACATGGGGAGCGGTTTTTCCCATGGACGTTTAAATCCAAAAACGGGATTAAACACGCGTTTAGAGGATTTTATGGGCAGTTTAAGCCTCTGTATCGATCGGGCTATTGCCTCCCCTGTGGATCTAGTGCTTTTTGGGGGAGATGCCTTTCCCGATGCCACTCCTCCTCCTTTTGTTCACGAAGCTTTTGCCAGTCAATTCCGTCGTCTTGCCGATGCTAATATCCCGACGGTGTTATTAGTAGGTAATCACGATCAACATTCTCAGGGTAATGGCGGTGTCAGTCTCTCCATCTATCGTACCCTAGCGGTGCCGGGGTTTATTGTTGGCGATCGCTTGACCACCCATCGCATCACCACCCGCAACGGCGATATCCAAGTCATTACTTTACCCTGGTTAACCCGGGCCACTCTCTTAACCCGTCCCGAAACCGAGGGTTTATCCTTGAGTGGGGTAAATGAATTATTAATTAACCGTTTAGAACCGGTTTTAGAAGGAGAAATTCGCCAATTAGATACAAGTTTACCAACAGTTTTATTAGCCCATTTAATGGCCGATCGAGCTAGTTTAGGAGCAGAAAGATTTTTAGCAGTTGGTAAAGGTTTTACCGTGCCTTTATCCCTGCTAAATCGTCCACAATTCGAGTATGTTGCCCTCGGTCATGTTCACAAACATCAAAATCTTAATCCTAGCAATGATCCGCCTATTGTCTATCCGGGGAGCATTGATCGAGTGGATTTTAGTGAGGAGAAAGAAGATAAGGGCTATGTTTTAATAGAAGTGGCTAAAGGAGAGGTTAAATGGGAATTTTGCCCTTTACCCGTGCGTACTTTCCGTTCCATCGAAGTGGATGTTTCCGAGGCAGAAAACCCCCAAAAAGAATTGCTGAAAGCTCTGAAAAAATACGATATTCAGGAAGCAGTTATCCGCTTAGTTTATAAAATTCGCAGTGAGCAATTAGAACTAATCAACACCAATCAGCTTGATGAGGCGTTAAAACCTGCCCATAGCTATAGTATTCGGGCGGAGTTAATTAGTCAATTAACCCGTCCCCGTTTACCGGAATTAGGGGTGGGTAATCAATTAGATCCGATGGAAGCGTTAAAAGCTTATATCGATAATAAGAAAGATTTGCGCGATATTGTTGATGATATGTTAGAGGCAGCCCAGCTTTTATTAAATCAACAGCCAGAAATTTGGCTAGAGGAAGAAACCTCGATTTAGCTATCAGTTATCAGTTATCAGTTGTCGGTTATCAGTTTACTGTTTACTGTTTACTGCTCACTGAAATATCTTCCCTATCCCTGTTTAAACCAGCTATGAGTTTATGTCTTAATCCTGATTGTCTTCATAACAATAATCCTACAGATAAATTCTGTCAAAAATGTCGCTTTCAATTATTACTCAAAGATCGTTATCGTGCTATAAAATTAATTGGTCAAGGAGGTTTCGGTAAAACTTTTCAAGCAATTGATGAGGATAAACCTTCTAAACCTTATTGTGTGATTAAACAATTTTTTCCTAGCACTCAAGGCAGTAATGCTCTCAAGAAAGCGGCGGAATTATTTAAAGAAGAAGCGATTAGTTTAGATAATCTCGGTCAACACCCACAAATTCCCTCCCTCTATGCCTATTTTACCAGCAATGATGGGCGACAATATCTTGTTCAAGAATATATTGAGGGAGAAAATCTAGAACAAGAATTACAAAGCGAGGGAGTTTTCAATGAAGAAAAGATCAAACATCTTTTATTAGAAATTTTGCCAATTCTTGATTTTATCCATGCTAAAAGAGTCATTCATCGAGATATTAAACCAGCCAATATAATTCGGAGACGCAGCGATAATAAAATAATTTTAGTTGATTTTGGTGCCTCTAAATTTATCACTATTGCTAATCTTTCCCTGACAGGAACAGTGATCGGTTCGGCGGGATATGTCGCCCCGGAACAAAGCAATGGCAAAGCGATCAATAGCAGTGATTTATATAGTTTGGGAGTCACTTGTATCTATTTATTAACGGGAATATCTCCCTTTGAATTATTCGATGTGAGTGAACATGAATGGGTATGGAGACAGCACCTTATTAATAATCCTGTTAGTGTTGAATTAGGCGAAATTTTAGATAAATTAATTGAATTTGGTACCAAAAAACGTTATCAATCAGTCGAGGAAGTCCTGCAAGAGTTGGCGGCAAAATTAGCTGCAGTGATTCCGCCAAAACCCCGATCACAGGCCACAATTCAAGAAACGGTTTTATCAGTTTTTCCAGTTGCCACCAGGGAGGAAATTAACCTCAAAAGTGCCAAGGCAATTGATTACACTAACCTACGGGATTTCTTAGCGCAAGAAAAATGGCAAGAGGCAGATCAAGAAACGGCTAATCTATTTTTAAAAGTTGCCGATCGAACTAAAGAAAAATATCTTAAGATAGAAGACATAGATAACTTTCCCTGTGAAGATTTAGCCACTATCAATCAACTATGGTTAAAATATAGTCAAGAAAAATTCGGTATATCTGTTCAGAAAAGAATCTATGAAAGTTTAGGAGGAAGCGGCAATTATGATCAACAAAAATGGAACGATTTTGGATCAAAAGTCGGTTGGCGAGTTAATAACAAGTGGTTATACTACGATCAAATTACTTTCTCTCTCAAAGCACCCTGGGGACATCTTCCCACCCTTGTGTGGGGTGTGGGTGGTGGCATAATTCTTTTTTCTCGTCTGGAAACCTGTACGATGGACGTAGTTTCTAACAGGGGATAAATTGACTTAAAAACTTTTCTGGAGAATTAAACAATTTCTCCCTTCGGCAGTGCGGATATATTGTAAAGTATCAGTAAAAGAACGCATGAAAAGTAATCCTCGATCGCTTTCCATTTCCAAAGGTGCGAGGGGATGTTGTTGTAGAGAATCAAGTTTGGCTTGCAGATCAAAAGGTTGACCGTGATCCCATATTTTTATTTCTAGAGAATGGGACTGTAAAGTTAATTCTAGATCGATGGGTGTAGTCGCTGGTAAATGTTGGTGAGCGTAACGGACAGCATTAGTAAATCCTTCCGCTAAAGCCACTTTACACTGCCAAAGCACCGAATCAGGTAGAAAAGAGCGGCCGTGAGATTCAAACCATTGTAGGACTGGGATTAAAGCTGCCAATTCCGTCCGGACTTGTAGATGGAAATGGAGGGGGGAAGAAGGGGAATTTAAGACTTCAGAAGGCACCACTGTTTTTTTGAAAGAGAATCAAAATTGTTTTAAAAATCAGTTGTAGATCGTAGCCTAAACTCCAATTTTCTTGATAGCGCAAATCTAGTTGAATTACCTCTTCAAAATTACGCACCTGAGAGCGACCATTCACCTGCCATTCTCCCGTCATACCGGGTTTTACGTCTAAACGTTGCCATTGGGGAACATCGTAGCGTTCCACCTCATCGGGTGTGGGGGGACGAGTGCCGACAAGACTCATTTCACCGGTGATCACATTCCAAAACTGAGGGAATTCGTCTAAGCTGTTACGACGTAAAAATTTTCCTACCCGGGTAATCCGGGGATCATTTTTATTTTTAAAAAAAGCTCCCTCCGCTTGATTGGGGATTTTATCCTTGAGTGCTTCCGCATCCACACACATGGAACGAAACTTGAGAATCTTAAATTCCTTTCCCAACCAACCGCAGCGGGTTTGACTGAAAAAAATTGGACCTGGACTGTCTAACTTAATAGCGATAGCAATAGGGACAAAAATAACCCCCGTGATTAATAAACCCACGGTCCCACCAACAATGTCAAGACCGCGCTTTAACCAACTGCGAATTGAGGGATGGGTTTCGGGTAGATGGTTTTCAGGGGTAGTACGGCCGTTTTCTTGGGCTGCTAGGGGGGAGGTTTGGAAAGTCAATAATTGATCTAGTCCCGTAATCGATAAAACCCCCATCACTGGGGGATGGACGTTAGCCAGCACTAACTCGATATTTTCTGCCCTGGCCGCTTTGAGATTATGGACTAAAGCACCCACACCACTACTATCCATAAATTGAGTGGCATTCAGATCGAGAATGACTTTTTCGGGAGTGGGTATTTGGGCGATGAGATGGTGAAAGATATCCTTGAACTGTACTGCTTCCAAGACAGTCAAGCGATCAGGCATCCGCAAAACCGGATACTCCATCGGAATGATCAGAAAACGTGTTTCAGGAATTTGGGAAGTCATCGACACAAAGATGTGGTTTGATGGATGAACAAGGCCTGATGACCTACCTAATGTTTACTACACTTTTCCCCAAATACCAATGGGTAATGTCAAAGATTAGCTGTAATTATCGGCTAACGAATCTCACCTAGGGGCGGACGGCCTTGGGTTTGGGCCTTCGCTTTGGCCGCACTCTTTCTCAGGGCATCCAAACGGGTCTCATAACGCTTACGCAGACGACGGTTGGGCGTTTGTTCAATTAGGGTTTTAAAGGCACTGCCTAGGCTCTTGTAGGCGTTGGGGAGAGAATAACCGAAACGGGTGGCGAGGGCGATCGCTTTTTCATCGGCTTCGATCGCTTCTTTGAGAATTTTATCACCGTTATTTTTGCGCCAGAGACGATAACCGGAAATCCCACATAATCCCATGGCCAAAAGCAATAATAAACCGTCCTGTACCCATAATTCCCCCACCGCACCACCTAAACCAATAGCGAGGGCGGCCATTTCCCAGCCTTCCCGCGGAATACTATCATTTTGAATCCTGGCCACTTCATGCCAAAAGAGCAAATTACGCTGATCGATGGCTAAATTTTCCCATTTGGCTAAATCTATCTGAATTTCTACCTCATCTCTGCCAATTTCTTCACAACGGATCAGGGGGGGGTTAATCTCTGTAGAACCTTCTACCGTTACCCAACTTTGTAATTCTGGGGGTAGCAGGGTTTTTAGGCGCCGAAGTTCGCTCATTTCGGCTCGTGCAGAGGAGGCCGCATAAGATGTCATAGATTTTTTACCTATTCTCTACCAATGACGATGATTTCTATTTTGGATCATAGCGGTCTTTTTTGTGATCTTGGCAGCTTTTGGCCCTGGGCAGCATTTTCAGTGATCAGTAACCAGTGATGGAAGTGGGAAGTGGGGAAGTGGGGATAAACAATCCATAACTGGGGTTTTAAAGTTCGATTGGGAGTCAATCGGACTGAGTGGGTGGGTGTTAAAAATTGTCAGATACCCCCCTTATTAAGGGGAGATCAAAGACAAAATCTATCTTCTATTTACTTATTAAATAGACCGTAACTTTTGCCGACTAATGCTCAAAGATATCTTTGTATTGCTGTAAATCTAAAGCGGTGAAGACGGGGATACAACTAAAGCATTTTTGTGCTAATTCCCATCTTTCTTCTCTTTGCAGCATCACAATTAGTGTATCTCGCACTGACAGTAAATAGCGCACATCGTTAGCAGCATAACTCAGTTGTTGTGGGGTAAGATTAGCGGCATTTCCCCAATCAGAACTCTGAGCGGTTTTGTCTAATTCTATGCCTTCCAATTCCTGCACGAGACTTTTTAACCCGTGACTGCTGGTATAAGTCCGAGCCAGTTTACTGGCGATTTTGGTGCAGAAAATCGGTTGCGTGGCAATGCCAAAAGTATGGGATAGTTGAGCCACATCAAAACGGGCAAAATGAAAGACTTTTTCTATCCGCTCATCTTCCATGACCTTTTTGAGATTAGGAGCCTCTGTTTGCCCCCTAAAAATGCGAATAGCGGTGACAAAACCACTGGGGTCACAGAGTTGAATTAAACACAGTCGATCGCGTCCCGGTACTAATCCCATAGTTTCTGTATCTACAGCGATCGAATTAACCCCTAGATAACGGGATAATAGGTCATCGCTTAAATCTCGATCGCACACTTGAAAATTGTCTAAGTTCATATAGTTAGAAGATAGGAGACAGGAGACAGGAGATAGGAGGGAAATTTGTAATGCTTTTGCCTATCGCACGACTGCCTTTATTTCCCTGATAACTGATAACTGATAACTGATAACTGATGTTAAAAACTGGTAATTAAATTTAAATATCATCGTGGTCATTTTGTCAACGCTTTTTAACAAAAAGTTGTGTAAAGTAATATTCACCAGCATTATTTTTAGCGATACCGATACCAGTGAGATTATAATCACCAACCATATTTTTTTGATGACCAGGACTATTAATCCAACCCTTGACGGCAACACTCACGGGGTCAGGATATCCCTTCATAAAAGCCAAATTTTCGCCCATTTTTTCTAAAGGAATCTTCCTTTGTACTGCCTTGACTCTTCCCTCAAAACCATCATGACTAAAAGGAGCCTGTTTATTGGCCATTTTTTGACTAAATAAGCGAGCTTCATGACTAATGCGAGCATCGAGACGTAGGGACGGTAAATTTTGAGAAATTCGGTAGCGATTAACTTGATAATTAGTGTTTTCTTCAAGGGTAATAAAAAAAGATTGATTCCCGATAGGATCGTAGCTAAGGGGATTAGTAGAAACAGGAGCGGATTGACGTTTTAAAAAGATTTGAGTAAAGTACAATTTTCCTTGACTATCCGTCGCTACTCCAATCCCGGTACTATCAAAATCTCCCTCCATATTTTCCCGATGACCTTGACTTTTAATCCAACCATCCACAGCAATCATTACCGGGTCCTCATAACCTTGATTAACTGCCACATTTTCCCCCACCGCTTGATAGGGAACTGAAACACCAATAGTTTGCGCTCTTTTGTCAAAATCTTGATGACTAAAAGGAACTAAACCCGCGGCCATACGTTGGCTATGTAATCTTGCTTGTTGCGAAATTGCCCGATTTAACAGTAGGGGAGATAAATTGCGAGATTGACGATAGCGATTGACCTGTTGATAGATTTTATTCTCTAAAACAAGTAAAGTTGCCGCATCCACAGGAGAAGGAGAAGGAGAGGGAGAGAAAGAAGGTACGAGTTCCGTAAAAGAGCTATAGTTTAAGGCACTACAGGCCATTAAACTTGTCGATACAAGCATCAAAATTCCTAACTGATAACCCTTCTTAAAAGAACTTTTCATATTAAGCTAGTCTGGAACGAGGAACAGGTCAAAACGAATATCAAATTTAGATGCACAATAGCTTATCCCTCTCACTGATAACTGATAACTGATAACTGCTCACTGTTAACCATTCATCGATAAATATTTAGCCACCGATTGCACATCTTTATCACCCCGTCCGGAGAAATTAATAACAATGCGAGGACTACCGGTCACTTGTGGGCAAAGAGTTTCTAAATAGGCTAAAGCGTGGGCAGTTTCTAGGGCCGGAATAATCCCTTCTAAACGGGAAACTCTTTGAAAAGCTTCTAGTGCTTCCTTGTCGGTGACACTGTAATATTCAGCGCGACCACTATCTTTTAAAAAGCTATGTTCTGGCCCGACTCCGGGATAATCTAAACCGGCACTAATGGAGTGGGCCTCGATAACTTGACCTTCGTTATCTTGTAATAAATAACTCATGGCCCCATGTAGAACCCCCGGTTGACCTTGGGTAAGGGTGGCGGCGTGTTTTCCGGAGGCGATACTTTCCCCGGCGGCCTCCACACCAATTAAACGCACGGCAGCTTCTTTAACAAACTCATGAAATAAACCCATAGCATTAGAACCACCACCCACACAAGCGAGGAGAATATCCGGTAAACCGCCCCATTTTTCCAGACTTTGCTGACGAGTTTCTTGACCGATAACCGCGTGAAAATCGCGTACCATCATCGGATAGGGATGGGGACCGGCCACAGAACCGAGGATGTAGTGAGTGGTTTCCACATTAGTTACCCAGTCGCGAATCGCTTCCGAGGTGGCATCTTTCAGGGTTCCCGTCCCGGCGGCCACGGGTTGCACCGTCGCGCCAAGCAGTCTCATGCGGAAAACATTGAGTTCTTGGCGTTCCATGTCGTGAATTCCCATATAAATCACGCATTCTAGACCAAAACGAGCGCAAACCGTAGCGGTGGCCACGCCGTGCTGTCCTGCTCCAGTTTCGGCGATAATTCGCTTTTTACCCATGCGTTTGGCTAATAAAACCTGACCGAGGGCGTTATTAATCTTGTGGGCCCCGGTATGGTTTAAATCTTCCCGTTTCAGGTAAATTTGCGCCCCAGTGCCGTCAGCTTTGGCATAATGGGCGGTGAGACGTTCGGCAAAATATAAGGGACTAGGTCTACCGACGTAATCCTTGAGCAGTTGATTTAATTCTTCTTGAAAATCGGGGTCGTCCTTATACTGATTATAGGCCGTTTCTAGTTCACTTAAGGCTGGCATCAGGGTTTCCGGGACGTATTTGCCCCCGTAGCGTCCAAAACGCCCAAAAGCATCGGGATACTGGGTTACTGTGCTGGCTGAGGCGGTATAAATCGGCGTGATAGTCATGTAAACCTTCGATGAGAGACTTATGATCCATTATAAATCTAAGGGTTTAGTCTCTGGGTTAACCTGAGTTCCGGGGCAATCATCGCCTAACCTACCCAATAATCAAAGGGTGAGCATTGCCCACCCTTTGACTGATTTTACAGCCAAATACTCACATCAACTTTTAACACCTGTCCTAATAGTAATAACCATTTTAATTGAGTCATCGGCCAGGGACAGGCAGCATCTATGGAATTGGACTGCAAAGAATTAGGAACTAGACGCTCGTGGAAATAATAATAGTATAATTCCTGAGAGCGATCAAGGGATAATCCTAGGTTTAATTGTTGGCTAACTTCAATTAAACGGGTGATTAGGCGAGTATCCTCCTCCGCAGTTAAAGGATCGCCATCGTGTAATAATTTCCCAAGAGATTGCCAGAGCAGACTTTCTAAGGTTTGACGCGCTTCGGGAATATTTAATTGACAGCGTAAATGATTGGCTTCCTTAGCAATAGCCAATAATTGATCGAGATTATTTTCCGTCGCTTGCCGCTGCTCAAAATCTTTTTCTAGGGTATTAATCACCTGTAAACAACGGTGAGAAATGGCAATATCCGCCGCTACCTGTAACTCTTGAGGTACGGGCAGATCATCCCGTTGGAAAGCCGCTAAAATGCCGTAATTATCCCGATAAACTTGGGTGTATAATTGATCGAGACGTTTTTTAGTTTCGGCTGTCACCTTCTGCATAATCCGGTGTCTTTCATCGGCAAAAAGATGGGGTAAAGCAAAAAAGTTTTCTCCCAATCCGCGCCCCATTTCTACGATCATGGTTGAGACACTGGCCTGTTGTAAAGATTCAAAGAGATGGTCCTTAAGATTGGTATAGATTAACCGACCGTTAAAAGGTTGAATGCAGCAGTAAAAATCCCAACCTCCTAAATGTAGAACAGCAAAGACAAAATGTTCACTTTCTTGGGTAATTTCCGAGGTTAATTCCACCTGTCCCACCGCTAAAGTTAAAGACCCGATCGCTTGTTTTTGATAATCTAATTGACGGGTATTGTAACAATAAATCCGATGATGACTGGAATAATTGGTAAATAGGGAACTAATGGCGTAATGGGCCGCCACCTGTTCCAAATCCACCCGCGCAGAAGTGACCAATTGTCGATAGACATCAGCCCCATCTTGATATAACTTAACGTTACTGGGGGCGAAAGCTAGACGACTGAGGAAATTCATTTCTAATTGAATTCCGGCCACTTCTCCGGCTAATTCCAGGGCCCGGCCAGCATATCTCAAAATTTGCGTGCCTTCAGGTCGAGAAATTTCCTCAAAAAACCAGCCACAACTGGTAAACATTAATAAAGCCTGTCTTTGCATTTCTAATAAACGCAAAGCATCGATTTTCTCGCTTTTACTCAGGTTGCGACTTTGATGCAAAGCGAGGAAATGTTCGATCGCGTCTGGGGATCGATCTAAAATAACGGCAATGTAGTCATCCCTTGTCTGCCAAGGATCCCGGAAAAATTCCCGTCCCTGAATCTCATAGACCTTAATTAACTCATCTCTGAGCCAATTTAGGGACTCCCGCAGGGGTTTACGCCATTTTTGCTGGTAATTTCCCCCTCCCCCGCAACCACAGTCATCCTGCCAACGATTTACGCCATGTACACAACTCCATGCGGTCACGGGTTTTAATTCCACTTCCCAAGTGGGGGGGCAAATACTGAGATAATGGGCAAAATTGGTGACTGTCCAGCCGTTTTTAGGGAAAGATTCCGTAAAAGCATAGCTAAGACACTTCTCTGTCCCCTGTTTGTGGTGGCCGAAGGTTTCCCCATCGGTAGCGACGCTGATTAACTGGGAGGGACGATGATCCCCTTTAATTGCCTGTCCCAGACGACCGACGAGAAAATCACTGCTGGCTAGGACATCATTAAAGCCCATATCGCGAGAAATTGGACCATCGTAGAAGAAAATATCCAGATAACGACCATCGGGGATGTAACAGCGATAGGGACGGGTGGGATCGATTTGACCTCCGGCCACCGCGTGCCATTGGGGATGGGGATCATGGTCGCTAGGGAAAGGACGACAGCGCAGGGCCTGGGAAGGGGCTAAAATGGTGAATTTAATCCCCTCATCGATTAAAGCTGTCACTGTGGCTAAATCAATGGCTGTTTCCGCTAACCACATTCCTTCGGGATCACGGCCGAAACGATGCTGAAAATCGGCTTTTCCCCAGCGAATTTGGGTGTATTTGTCCTGTTTGTTGGCTAGGGGCAGAATGATATGATTATAGACCTGGGCAATGGCGTTACCATGACCGTTTAAGCGTTGACAACTTTTTTGATCCGCTGTCAGGATGCGTTGGTAAACTTCGGGATCATGGGATTGCATCCATGACATTAGGGTGGCCCCGATGTTAAAGCTGAGATATTCGTAGTTATTGACTATTTTGATTACTTCCCCCCGGTCATTGTAAATGCGTGCAAAAGCATTGGCACGATAACACTCGTGATGGATGCGTTCATTCCAATTATGGAAGGGATGGGCGCTCGGTTGCCGTTCAATTCTGTCTAGATAGGGATTTTCTCGCGGTGGTTGGTAAAAATGTCCGTGAACCGTGATATAAACTCCGTGAGCGGTTTTCAGGGGGTCGACCCCCGTATCGGTATAGGAATAAAAGGTTGTAGAAGGATGTTCAACAAGATAAGTCATGGAAATGCCTAGAAAATCGTTTTTTTTTGAGCGAAAATAGCTGTAGAATGTGGCGACCTGATGTTTAAAAAAACTGAAAACCTGGCCGTTTTTCACGGCCTTGGGGTCACAATATCACATTTTATTTTCCTAGCAAAGCTAAGGTTAACAATTCGCAACTTCTCTATACACAGCACTAAGTAGGGTCTGCTGAAAAAGCTTTTCGTGGGTGTGGGGTGTCGGTTTTTAAGGGTGTTAGGGATATGCTGACAATAAATCCGGTTATTAAAGACTGATTATTTATTCCCCCTTTGGCTCTTCTAGGTTCTGTGTGATAAGTTTAACTTACTATATGATCGATCGATCTTTGTGTCCTTTGTGTCTTTGTGGTTCGTTCCACCCCCTCGCTCTTGAGAAATGTATCTTAGAATACATTTTACCCACCAAAGCTGGGAGAGCCCCCCTTTTGCCTCTTGCCTCTTGCCTTTTGCCTATCCTAATATGTTACCTATACTCAACGGATTTAGTATCAGTTGATGTTCTTGCTTGACATATTACGCAAAACGGAATAGCATTTGAATATGATTCAATCTTTCCGATGCAAGCATACGCGATTACTTTTTGAAGGAGGAGATCCGCCTCGTTTTCGTGGTTTCAAAGATACTGCTATTCGGAAGTTGACTCAATTAGATGCGGCTCAAACCTTAGAGTTTCTGCGCTCTCCACCAGGCAATCAACTTGAAGCTTTAAAAGGCGATAGAAAAGAACAATATAGTATTCGGATTAATTCTCAGTTTCGATTATGTTTTATCTGGACAAATAATGGACATACTGATGTTGAAATTGTTGATTATCACTCATAAATAATTAATTATGAATAACCGTCCTATTAATCAAATGCGACCCGTTCACCCAGGAGAAATTCTGCGGGAAGATTTTTTGATTCCTCTAAATATGAGCGTGAATGCTTTAGCTTTAGCCTTGAAGGTTCCTGCATCTCGTATTCATGAAATTGTTAAAGAACGTCGTTCTATTTCGGCTGATACGGCAGCAAGATTAGCCTGCTATTTTGGCGGAGATGCTGCTTCCTGGCTCAGTCTTCAAGTAATTTATGATCTGAAGACTTTATCTAACCGTGAGGAGATTATTCAGCAAATTCAGCCCCGTATTTCCGAACAAATTGCCTGATTTTTTAATTAGATTAAGTCCCAGAGATTAAAACACTTTCAAAAGGGTAAAAGGTACATGGGACGAACTCTACAAAATCGGCACTCGCTCCTGCTGCTGCCCAAAAAGCGATCGCCCTTGGCGTTCCCATCCCGAGCAATGACAATTTCAAAGTTTAATCAAGAAGATGACAGCGATCGCATTGAGCCTAGTCATAATGAAATTTACAACTGATAATAATAATTTCTGTTTCTGTAATTTTATAAACTAAGCGATGTTCATCATTAATGCGTCTTGACCAATAACCCTTGAGTTGATGTTTTAAGGGTTCGGGTTTACCGATTCCAGAGAAGGGATGGCGCAATATGTCGTCAATTAAATCAACGATTTTTTTATAGAGTTTTTTGTCTTCTATCGCCCATTCATTGAATTGTTTAAAAGCTTTCGGATCAAATACTATATTTTTCACGCCATTCTTTTACGGTAATTGTCACTAAGTTTTCTTTATTTTCTATTCTGTCAATAGCTTCCGATAATTGACGCTGATTGGCTTCTGTTGAAAGAAGATATTCGGTTGTATCGGGTTCAGGATCAGATACTAAAATAATAATATCCACATCTGTTCCTTCTTCTAGTTCCGTAGAATAAAGCTCTATTTTTCCTTCTCTGCCAACAATTCCTTTCTGTTTAATCGCTCTAATCATGATTTTTTCTCTTAAGATGTCAAACAATTATGGCTATTATAGCGTTTTTCAGTCTGCTGAGGTACAAAAGTTATGGGTTTTAGGCAAAAGGCAAGAGGCAAAAGTCAAAAGGGAAGAAAAATATGTGTACCTCACTAGCTTAGGAAACGCTCTCAAAGAGATCCCAGTTTTAAGGTTTAATCAAGAAGATAACAGCGATCGCACTGCCATCAATGTGCATGGTGCGTTCCCCAAAAGCGATCGCTTTGTAGCAGGACTTGCATTAGGGAACGCACCCTACGGCGATAGCGGTCCTTGTATTGGAACTGCTATACCAGGAATATAAAGATTTATTAAAATGTATCGTAGAATACAATGCGGGGGGGGGTAATGTGTATAGTCTATCTGCGACTTTTAGTTGGTTGTCCCTTAGCTAACCGGCAAAAGCAGCGCAGCTCAATTCTTAAATCCCAGATAAACCTAGATGATAAAAACTCTTGTTTCTTGTCTATTGGTGGTAGGAACAACCTCCTTAGCGGGAGTAATCGCCCCGGCTCAAGCCTTTACCCCTCTCTCCTTAACCAAAACCTTCAACAACCCCACCGCTGAAGAGTACGACAATTTTGGCTATTCCGTGTCCCTCAGTGGTACATCTGCCTTGATTGGGGCTTATGGGGATAAAACCGGCGCATCGGGTGCGGGGTCAGCCTATTTGTTTGATACAACCACAGGCACCCTCAAGCAAACCTTCAACAACCCCACCGCTGAAGATTTCGACAATTTTGGCTATTCCGTGTCCCTCAGTGGCACAACTGCCTTGATTGGGGCTCCTTACGATAGCACCGGCGCAACGGGTGCGGGGTCAGCCTATTTGTTTGATACAACCACAGGCAACCTCCTGAAAACCTTCAACAACCCCACCGCTGAAGATTTCGACTATTTTGGCTATTCCGTGTCCCTCAGTGGCACAACTGCCTTGATTGGGGCTTATCGGGATGACACCGGCGCAACGAATGCGGGGTCAGCCTATTTGTTTGATACAACCACAGGCAACCTCCTGAAAACCTTCAACAACCCCACCGCTGAAGATGACGACTATTTTGGCTATTCCGTGTCCCTCAGTGGCACAACTGCCTTGATTGGGGCTTATCGGGATGACACCGGCGCAACGAATGCGGGGTCAGCCTATTTGTTTGATACAATCACTGGCGACCTCCTGAAAACCTTCAACAACCCCACCGCTGAAGATTTCGACTATTTTGGCTATTCCGTGTCCCTCAGTGGTACATCTGCCTTGATTGGGGCTCCTAGCGATAACACCGGCGCAACGGTTGCGGGGTCAGCCTATTTGTTTGATACAACCACAGGCAACCTCCTGAAAACCTTCAACAACCCCACCGCTGAAGAGTACGACAATTTTGGCTATTCCGTGTCCCTCAGTGGCACATCTGCCTTGATTGGGGCTATTAACGATAACACCGGCGCAACGAATGCGGGGTCAGCCTATTTGTTTGAGACAACCACAGGCACCCTCCAGCAAACCTTCAACAACCCCACCGCTGAAGATTACGACTATTTTGGCAATTCCGTGTCCCTCAGTGGCACAACTGCCTTGATTGGGGCTTATGGGGATAGCACCGGCGCAACGAGTGCGGGGTCAGCCTATTTGTATCAAGAAACTCAAACAGTGCAAGTGCCTGAACCATCCTTAACTATCCTGGGTACAGGAGTGGTTTTAGGTGTTCTACCTTTTCTTAAAAAAGGGAAAAAGGACAAGGAGAAAGATATCTAGAAAATAGCGAGGGAGACAAAATTATTTGTAGGACGGGTTAGCGGTAGCGTAACATGATCAGTCCTTGGGTTTCATGCTTCTACGTTCTTCGGCATCGCACTTAGACTGACAGCTGCCATCAATGTGCATGGTGCGTTCCCCAAAAGCGATCTCTGGAGTAATAGGACTTGCATTAGGGAACGCACCCTACAGCACTAATTTTATTTTCTTAGCCAATTGATTAAAAGATTTTTAATCCGTATTAGTCTTTCTGGTGAGATAGTTCCTAAACGTGCATTGATTACAGATGATTCGACACTTGTTAATCGTCCTAGTCGAATTAAAGAAGCCACTTTAAGTCCAGTAGTAATATAGTCAGAATCTGAGGTATTAATAATTTCGTCAAATCCTAGAGTAGCTTGATGGAGACGAGAAGAAATTAAAGCAAGTAATAAATCACGATGGCGACTTGGTGAAATAGCAATAATTAAAGCTGGACGCAGTTTTCCTGATTTCAAGTCTGCTTGAGGAAAACGAATTAGAACAATATCACCTGGTTTCATGGTTGATAAATTTCTTGAGCATCTGCTAGGGAATATTCAATTTCATCTCCTTCTTTGAAAAATTGCTCTAATGAAAATTTTTGCCAGTCTTCATCTTGCCAATTAGTATGTTCTGAAATCTTGTTTGGCTCAGGGGAAATTAATCGGGTAAAGTTGGCAATTTTTTCAACAATGTCATCAGGTAATCGGTCAATCTGTTGGTGAAGTTCTTCACGAATTGTAGCAGACATAAGTTAAATTATTTGATTAAGGTGTAGAATGGATATTATTGATTATAACTCAGATATTGGGTGGTAATTTGGGAAAAAGTAATGTTGGGTTTCTACCAGATCAGAGATCGCACTACGTTCTTCGGCATCGCACTCCTCATCCCCAAAAAGCGATCGCCCTTGGCGTTCCTATCCCAAGCAGTGACAATTTTAAAGTTTAATCAACAAGATGACAGCGATCGCACTACAAGATCGGCATCTGTGATTGATGTACGGCGAAACTCATTTAATTCTTGTTGAGATAGGGGGAGACAGTCCGAATCTGCTTCGGCTGCTTTGTCAATTTCTTCCTCAGTCATTGCTGCAACTTTTTCCCAATCTGTCTTACCATGACTAACATTTTCGGGATCAAGTCTGACTCTGGTAATATTGTCGTCGTTCATTTTTATTGGCTCTCCTTGCTGAAATAATGCGGTATCTGCCGTTTCTTTTGGTATAGACGACCAATAAAACTACTTGATTAACTATACCGATTACTTGAATTCTAGTTTCATTATAATCACGTTTATCTTCTCTTTCCAGACAGTTGGGATCTAGAAAAATGTTTTTTGCATCTTCAAAATCAATTTTATGCTTGAGCAAGTTGGCAGCAGCTTTATTATTGTCCCATTCTATCTCCATTTTATCGAGATTTTGTATCTAGTTCATAATATTTTGGATTATAAGTAGGTAGGCGTTAAAAATTATCAGATGCCCCCCTTATCAAGGGGGGATTAAGGGGGGATCGAACCTAAAATCCATTTTTAATTTAATTATAACCAGCTACTTACATGATCGCCCTTTCCCATCATCAAAAAGCGATCGCCAACTCCGAAACCTTGCTAACATAATAAAAAATCATATTCAATAAACCTCATCGTGAGTTCCAATATCAATTAGGTTGATCTCTTCTTCTTGGGTTTCAGGGTTTGATTCAAAATTGAAAATTATTCGACAATCATATTCAACAGAAAAAGCCCAAGCATCTGATAATTTCCCTTTTAGTTTATGGCTGCGTAATATTGGATTATAGGGATCGTCAGCGAGTAGTCTCAATTTGGCTTCTATTTTTGATTTTAAGTCGGGTTGTCGTTTAATCCTTGTTTTGAAAGCGCATTTAAATGATTGGCTAAAAACCAAGTTAATCATTGTTTAGTTTGGCAATAATGGAATCAACATCTCCTCGAAAAACATTACCATTTTGATAGTCTTGTCGAGCTTGAGAAATATTTTGAGCAATTTGTTCTCGTCTTTTTTCGATTTGCCGATGTTTAACAATATTGATCAAGTCATCTTGTTCATCAAAAGAGAGATAGTCAATCATTTCTAAGATTTGACTAAATTGCATTGTTGGCGGCATTGTTACTTTCCCCTTTTTCAATACAGACTTTTATTTTACTCTGCTTGGGCAATAATGACATCCGCGATCGCGGATCGATGACAACTTTCCAACTCACAAAGAGAGATCGCCTCTCCTTATCCCCAAAAAGCGATCGCCATTGGCGTTCCTATCCCAAGCAATGACAATTTCAGAGTTTAATCAAGAAGATAACAGCGATCGCACTACAAGATCGGCAATCATAGTTCAATTCCATTGATCCAAATTTCATACTCGCTTATATCAACTTCATCATTCCAAACGATTCCGCTACCTGATGGATCAAGTTGAAAGTTTTTAAAGAAAGCATAGTTTTTAAGGGAAGAAAACATCGTTTTTTCTAGTAGATTTTCACAGTTATATTTTCTAGCTTGATGATTAGAAAAATGCACCAATAGAGTATAATTTTCAATGATTTCGGCTGATGTTATTTTGGGATAAAGCATTGTTTTATTTCAAAGGTGGTAATTTATTAAATTCTTGAGTGTTCCACATTTTCAATAATTCTGATTGATAGATTGTTGCCCATTCTACAACCATTTTTGTGGCTCTATTAGGTAAGTCTCCTTCAATGATTTCTAAGGTTTCCAGATTAAATAGGGCGTTATATTCTCCATAAATCGCATGAAAATGGGGAGGTGGATGATCGGCAAAAAAGATTTTAATGATAATTCCATAAAATCGAGTAATTTCTGGCATAAATCTATTTTTATAAGTCTTGCTTTATGACAAAAATATTATAACAAAGCTTGTTGGGTTTTGTTACCTCGACCTAAACGACAAGATCAGCAATCGCACTCCTCATCCCCAAAAAGCGATCGCCAGTGACGTTCCTATCCCAAGCAATGGCAGTTTTAAAGTTTAATCAAGAAGATAACGGCGATCGCACTGCCATCAATGGGCATGGTACGTTCCCAAAAAGCGAGCGCTTTGTAGCAGGACTTGCATTAGGGAACGCACCCTACGGCGATAGCGTACTGCTATGCAGTGCCTTCGGCATCGCACTTCCCATTGTCCTAATCTAAAACAATAGTAGTTCCTGTCCTAAAGGCACGATAACGACCTCTGTTAGGAACTTCAATGATTTCACCGTAGCCTTCTCTTAGACAAAAATTGAAGGGATCATTTGGAGCTTTTTTGCATTTACCGCATTCATGCCAGCCATCTCCAGTATTGTTATCGTATCTACACTTTTTGTTAGAAACTGGAATAAAACAATTCATAAAATTTTGACTATTTGGAGTATTGCCAAAACTACCCTGAAGTGGAGGAGAAATACGATATCGCCATTGACCATCCATTGTTTTATAACTTTCGCATTTATAAGTTTTTGGCTTGGCTTGAACAGGAGTTGATGATGCGACTGCTACAAGAACTGTAGCCAGCATGGAAACACTCAAAAGTTTGCGAATCATAAAAACTACCTTGTATTTGTCTTAATTCTTTGACTCAAACTCTGTCTAACTATTGATTATACAGAAACTTTCTGTCTAACAGTCCTCAGAGTAACGACAGGTGGAAACTTGCGGCATACTACTCCATTTTAGCGCAATCGCTGGAACTTTTCCCCATATCATACCCAAGAGCATATTAGCCAGATTAAACAACCTCTTTTAAGTGGATTCCTAACAACAAGCTCAAATAAAATCGACGTTTCGGGAAGTGTAGCACTAAGTCTTCAATCCACCCGACAATTACCTAATTTTCGGGAAAAAAGTGCCTAAATTTTGCCACCGGCTGGCACTTTTTGAGGACAAAAAGTCTAAAAGTATTCTCCAACAATGTTTTTAGCTCTATTCAGCCAACCCTATTTATTGGTGTACTTGCAAATGAAGGACATAATGACCTAAAATCAGGTTATCTGACCATAATTCGTACTCTAGACGCAAATATTCGGGGAAATTATCCCCCTCTAATTGGAGACTACGGGTATAGTTGCGGAGGCGAAAAGCGTAACCCGGTTGAGAACTTTCGGCATTTAACCAGAAGCGACTGACACCAAAAACCCCTTGCTCCCAAAAATGACGATAGGCGAATCTTCCCTGGCCCTGCATGGTCATAATTACCCGATTGGCCGAAATTTCTAGCCAAATTAATTTATTTTGATTATTTTTGGGTTTAAGTGTCTCTATTTCTGCGAGAGCGACTGGTGGTTGATTGAGGAGAAGATGAAACCGGTGGCGATCCTTTTGGTAGAGGGTAGCGGAAGTGTCTAAAGAGGAGAGGATGGGTAGATCTGTCGAGAGCAGACAGAGGGAGACGGGACGGCGGTGATGAGCAAGCATAGACTAGACTTAATGGTGTCCTTATCTCCACAATAGTTGATTCTCTGCCCACCGCTACCAGCACCGGAAATTTTTTTGAGAAAAAATCCAGAAAGCACTTGCATTATTGAGGGACTTATGATTATAATTATTAATTGTGAGTAGCCTTCCTCGGTAGCTCAGTGGTAGAGCGGTCGGCTGTTAACCGATTGGTCGTAGGTTCGAATCCCACCCGGGGAGTTAATCAGAAATAGAAGCGGCAATAGTTTTTTATTGCCGCTTTTTGCTCTGACTAGAGAATTTCAGCGATCGCATTTTCCGGGCCGACTAAAGAAATGTAAGGATTTTGAAAATATTTGCTGGCTACCGATCGCGCTTGTTCGGGAGTAATCTGATTAATAGAATCCAGGAAAGTGCGATCGAATTCAATCCCCAAACCTAAGCTTTCATACCAACCGTATAATTGAGCGATTTCGGAGTTAGTTTGTTTACCGAGAGCATATTGACCCAATAACTTATTTTTAGCTGACTGTAACTCCCCCTCACTCAAAGTTACTTTATATAACCTTTCTGCTTCCTGACGCAATCCCGACACGGCGATCGCTGTATTTTGAGGTGCAGTTCCCATATAAATGACAAATTGGGAAGAATCGAGACGGGTGGGATAAAAAGCGGAAACATCGTAGGCTAATCCCCGTTTTTCTCGCAATTCCACGAATAGACGACTAGATAACCCATTCCCCAGATAGGTACTCAATAATTTTAAAACGGCATAATCATCCTCTTGTACAGAGGACCCGGGGTATCCTAACATAACGATCGCCTGTTGACTAGCTTGGACGGTAGTTAAACAGGTGGGCTGAAAATCAAAAGCGGCCGGGGGTAAACTAGATAAAGGAATATCTGGAATTGACCAACTGCCAAAAATTTCCGTCACTGCTTTTACTGCTTGCTCTAGGGTAATACGGCCAGAAAGACTAATTACCAGGTTATCGGGACGGAAAAAGCGACTATGATAGGCCAGCAGCTCCTCCCGTTGCAATTGAGAAACCGTTGCCTCCGTACCCAATAAAGACATACCATAGGGATGATCGGGGTACATAGCGGCGCGTAATTGATTAAAAGCCACATTAAAAGGCTGTTCCAATTGAGAGCGAATGCTTTGACGGGTGAGATTTTTCTCTAATTCGATTTCTGGGGGTGGAAAACTGGGAAAACGAATAATTTCCGCCGCTAGACGCAATATATCTAAAAAATCCTTTGTAACGGTCTTTAAACTAACCACAAAATAATCAGTCCCCGTGTCCGCACTTAAACCGGCCCCCGTGGACTCAACGCGATCAGCAATTTCTAGGGAAGATAACTTTTCTGTACCTTTGGTGAGCAGCACGGCTAAAAGACGAAATAAACCCGCTTTTTCGGGTTTTTCCCAACGAGTACCCGCATTTTTGAGAAAAATCCTCCCTGCAACTAACTCCACGGCCGTATTTTCCACCACTAAAAGGGTGATGCCATTTTCTAAGGTTAAGCGGTGAATGGGGGAAGCGGACATCGTTTATTCACAGGGTTGCATTATTGTAATAGCATATCGCTCCGGGGAGAGATACTGACGAGCCAGACGTTGTAGATCTGACGGTTGAAAACTTTGGATAACTTGGGGATAGATCGTTGCTAGGTCGGCAGCTCTCAGGGTTTGATAATATCCATAGAGTCCCGCTAATTGGCCCGGGGTTTCTGTGGAGAAAATATAATCGTTAGCTAATAACTGTTGAGTGCGGTGTAATTCTGCGGGGGTGACGGGATCATCGTGCAGACATTGGAGGTGTTCACAGATAATACCTTCAATTGTCTCAGTTTCTGAGCTAGATAGCCAAGCACCGATGGTAAAGAGACTGGAATCTCGTTGCAGGGAAAAATTACTGTTAATATCGAGGACGATTTGCGCTTCTTCCCGCAGCTGTCGCACTAACCGCGAACAGCGTCCTCCGGCAAGAATTACCGAAATCAAGTCTAATCCAAAGGCATCTTCTAGGCGATCGCATCCTGGTCCAGTCCATCCCATCAAGAGACGAGAATGTTCTAGGTGGGGTAAATGTACTTGGGAACGACGAATTTCGATCAGGGGGGGTTCGGCAGCCACTAGATTCGCAGGGGATTCCGAGGGGACGGGAAATTCCCGAAAAGATTGCCGGATAATTTCTAAAGCTGGTTGGGGTTCAATTCCCCCGATAATCGCCACACACATATTTTCTGGTTGATAATAAGTGCGATGGAAACAGCGCATTTGATTGGGGGTTAATTGCTCTAAACAGGGTTGATCGCCTAGAATAGATCGTCCGTAGGGATGGTTTTGATAGATACTTCCGCAGAGGGTTTGGTAGGCAATCCAATCGGGATCATCATAACAGGCCCGTAATTCTTCTAAAACTACATCTTTTTCCCGATAGAATTCCTCATCGTCAATCTCAGCATGGAGGAGAATTTCGGCCAGATGGGGTAAGGTATGTTCAATTTGATCCACACTGGTGGTGAGATAGAAGTGTGCGTAATCGTGACTGGTGGCAGCGTTGGTCATTCCGCCACAATTTTCGATTAAATAGTCAAAGAGTCCGGGGGGGAGTTTTTTCGTCCCCTTAAAGATCATGTGTTCGAGAAAATGGGCCATACCTAACCATGGATCAGGTTCAGCGATCGCACCTGCTTTCACCCACACATCCACCACCACCACAGGAGTCACGGGTAAATACTGATGAATTACGGTTAAACCGTGATCTAATTGCCATACCTGAGCGGGAAAAGAACTCGTTTGACACTGCGCTATCGACTTGATCAATGTCCGTTAACCAGATTTTTTGTTAAATTCTATACCTAGGTTATCTTATTCTCTTGTCTGTTTAACCATTAAAAAACTTTTGTCATGATTTCTAGATAATTCCGCCAAATATCAGCTATCTTGAAGCCATCAGGAGTCAGGAGTCAGGAGACTCCGAGACAGGAGATTATTTTATTTATTCTCCCCACACCCCACACCCGTTCGGACCTCGGCCTGAGCTCGGTCGAACGCTGAGCTCACGGCCGAAGCCCACACCCCACACCCTCTTTCAAGTCAGGAGATTATTTTATTTAATTCATAATTCCCACTAACTAAATGACTGAGCAAGATACTGACTGGATAGGTTTGATGATCGGCAATTCTCGGCTACATTGGGGGTATTTTCGCGGTCAAACCCTGTTAGCTTGTCTCGATACTCCCCACCTGAGGGAACCCCTAAGTAATGAATTTTTGCAACAAATTTTCCCTAAACTCTTGACAAATAAATGTAACTGTGCATTGATTGTCGCATCCGTGGTTCCTAGCCAAAGAGAATTATGGGCAAATTATGGCAATTTACGGATAATTACTTTAAAAGACATTCCTTTGCTGGATTTATATGCAACATTCGGCATTGATCGAGCTTTAGCTGTCTTAGGTGCTGGAGAAAAATACGGATTTCCCTGTTTAGTCATCGATGCGGGGACAGCCTTAACTTTTACGGGAGTGGATGGGGATAAAAAGCTAGTGGGGGGAGCAATTTTACCCGGGTTCAAGGTGCAATTAGCCAGTTTAAGGGAACGGACGGCAGCCTTACCAGAGGTGTCCTTACCGGAAAGATTACCCCAGATCTGGGCAAAAGAAACAGCAGAAGGGATAAGAAGTGGGATAATCTATACAATTTTGGCAGGAATAGAAAAATTCAGTCGGGAATGGTTAAATTTATATCCAGAGAGCAGGATAATTTTCACAGGGGGAGATGGGGACTTAATTAGGGATTACTGGCAAGAAAAGGCCATTAAATCGCTCCTAGTGGATAAGACGATAATTTTTGAGGGAATTGCTGCAGTTAGGGGAATCTCCTCCTGTTTAATTGACAAAGGCGAACATATCTAGTAAAGTCGGAGAAAGTTTTCTCAACTTGGGAAATTTCTCAACAACTGGGCAAAAAATTCAGGATATAGTTATGGCGATCATTCTAGTAACCGGTTCTGCTGGTTTAATCGGTTCCGAATCAGTGAGATTTTTTTGTGATCGGGGTTATACCGTTGTCGGCATCGATAATAATATGCGTCAGGTATTTTTTGGTGAAGACGCTTCAACGGAGTGGAATCGAGCCAAATTATCCCAAGATTACGGGGATAAATACATTCACCATGCTGTGGATATTCGCGATCATGAAGCTATTTCAGCTATCTTTAAAACCTATAGTCATGATATATCCTTAATTATCCATACGGCGGCGCAACCTTCCCACGATTGGGCAGCTAAGGATCCCTATATGGATTTTAGTGTCAATGCTAACGGAACTTTAGTATTATTAGAAAATACTCGTCAACACTGTCCCCAAGCAGTATTTATTTTCTGTTCCACTAATAAAGTTTACGGGGATAGACCGAATGAATTACCTTTAGTAGAAAAAGAACTACGTTGGGAAATCTCGGAAAATCATCCTTATTTTGCTCAAGGTATTGACGAGTTGATGAGTATTGATGCTTGTAAACATTCTTTGTTTGGTGCCTCGAAAGTGGCAGCGGATGTGTTAGTACAGGAATATGGGCGTTATTTTGAGATGAAAACTGCCTCTTTTCGTGGCGGTTGTTTAACCGGTCCAAGTCATTCGGGAACCCAATTACACGGGTTTTTATCCTACTTGATGAAATGTACGATGATTGGCAAAGAATACAGTATTTATGGGTATAAGGGTAAGCAGGTACGCGATAATATTCATAGTTACGATCTCGTCAATGCTTTCTATCATTTTTATCAGGCCCCGCGAGTAGCAGAAGTTTATAATATCGGTGGTAGTCGCTTTAGTAATTGTTCCATGTTAGAAGCTATTCAAGAATGTGAAGCGATTGCGGATAAAAAGTTAAACTGGCAGTATGTAGAGACCAATCGTATTGGTGATCATATCTGGTGGATTTCTGATGTGAGTAAGTTTAAAAATCATTATCCTGATTGGCAGTTAACCTACACAGTAACGGATATTCTCAAGGAGATTTTTAGTCAAAACGTTAGCCGTTGGACTTAGGGTAAATCAAGAATTATTCTGGTCAATTTTTATCTGCTAGTTTTCCCTCGTTACCAAAGTGATTTTTAGCAAAATATACTGCTAGTAATTGAGGGACTATGTTAATTAGTTAGTAAGAGGATATTAATCGCAATATTGACCTAGAAAAACTAAACCAGAGCATATTTTAAGATACCATTATGTTAACTAAAATCTACAACAATAAAATTTTCCGATTTCTCATTGCTGGGGGAGTGGCATTTCTAATCAACTTATTCTTAATTTATTGGTTCATTGATGACTTGGGATTTAATACACCATTTTTGAAGAATGTTGCTAATGTCATTTCGATAGAAATATCTTTAATTGCTAGTTTTTTTATCTATAGAATCTGGGTGTGGACTGGAGGAGATTGGACAATCAGAGATGTGATTTTGATACAACTTCCTCTCTATCATCTCTCGGCAGGTTTAGCAGTTTTACTGCGAGTTTTCTTGATATTTCCCTTCTTAAACTGGTTAGGAATTAGCCCCGGAGTTAACACAATGATCGGGGTTTTAGTGGGTGCTAGTATTAATTATGTCGCCAGTGATAGCCTAATTTTTAAACCCAAGAATAAGACTAATGAGACAGAAATGTACTATCCCGAAGGATTAGCGCCAGCTTTCGAGATGGACGGTTACTCTCACCCACGTCAATCAAGGGATAACCATGGGGTAAAAACCCTATCAATAGTTATTCCTGCTTACAACGAAGAAGATTGCATCGAAAGCACAACTCACTTAATATCCGAACGTTTAGAAGAGGATAAAATTGATTATGAAATCCTAGTGGTTAATGACAATAGCAAAGATAACACCGAAGCAGTTCTGCAAAAAATCAACCAAGACAATCCTCGGATTCGCTACATCAATAACTATTATCCCAATGGTTTTGGTTTTGCGGTGCGCTGTGGGTTAGAAAATTTTAGCGGGGATGCAGTTGCAGTAGTAATGGCAGATAATTCCGACTCTCCCGATAACATGGTGGACTATTATTATAAACTCCAAGAAGGCTACGATTGCGTTTTTGGTTCTCGTTTTATCAAAGGAGGAAAAGTTATTGATTATCCCAAGCACAAGTTATTCGTCAATCGTTTGGCTAATCTATTCATTCAAGTTTTATTTGGGCTAAAATTTAATGATACCACTAACGCCTTTAAAATCTATCGTAAGGAGGTTATCGAAGGAATCTCACCTCTACTATCTCACCATTTTAACTTAACAGTAGAGATGCCCTTAAAAGCAATCGTGCGAGGATATTCCTATACGACAATTCCCATCACTTGGCGCAATCGTACCACGGGGGTTTCCAAGTTAAAACTCAAGGAAATGGGCAGTCGTTATTTATTTATAGTTCTCTCTATCTGGTTAGAAAAACACCTTTCTAGAGGCGACTATAAGCGCAAACGGAAAAAAAATCAAGTTGTTTGATAATTATCATCTAGTGGAGTATTTTTGATGACTAGGCAAGTGTTAATTACTGGTGGTGCGGGTTTTGTGGGCAGTTCTTTAGGTTTGGGATTAGCCCAACGTTATCCTGATTGGAAAATTATCGCTTTAGATAACTTAAAACGTCGCGGTTCTGAATTAAATATTCCCCGTCTCAAACAAGCGGGAATTGAATTTGTTCATGGAGATGTCAGAAATGCGGAAGACTTAGAAGCATCCGCTTTGCCAGTGGATTTAATCCTAGAATGTTCGGCAGAACCTTCCGTTTTAGCTGGTTATAATTCCCCCGGCTATGTTTTGCAGACTAACTTAATTGGAACGATTAACTGTTTAGAATTAGCTAGACAAACCCAAGCAGATTTTATTTTTCTCTCCACCAGCAGAGTTTATCCTATAGCCTATCTTAATCAATTAAACTATACAGAAACAGATACTCGTTTTCAGTTATCTGAACAGCAAGATTTACCCGGGGTTTCTGCTTTTGGTATAAGTGAACGGTTTCCCTTAGATTTGCCCCGTTCTCTCTACGGTTCCACTAAGTTAGCATCGGAATTGATTATTAATGAATATGGGGATGCCTACGGATTAAGAACTTTAATTAATCGCTGTGGAGTTTTAACCGGTCCTTGGCAGATGGGAAAAGTTGATCAGGGAGTTTTTGCCCTTTGGGTAGCTAATCATTACTTTCAGAAGTCCTTAAAATATATCGGTTATGGGGGTACAGGGAAACAGGTTAGAGATTTTCTTCATGTAGCTGATTTACTCGATTTAATCGATATTCAGATTGCTAATTTAGAACAATTCAAAGGGCAGACTTTTAATGTGGGGGGTGGGCAAGATTTTTCTTTGTCTCTTTACGAAACCACCAAACTATGTCAAGAAATCACGGGCAATAGTATAATGATTGAGGCAATTCCCGAAAATCGCACCGGAGATATGCCAATTTTTATCACTGATTCTCGCAAAATCAGTTCTATAACTGGATGGCAACCCCAGCGAGACGGTAGAAAATTAATCCAAGATATTTTTGATTGGATTTATAATCATGAGAAGGAACTTAAAGGTATTTTTTAACTGAACAATTATGCAGAAAAAATCTCTCAAATCACCTGTAGTCGTCAAGGGAATACTAATTATCATTACCGCCTACTTTTTTCTGGCAAATTTGCCTAGTATTGATTGGCTAGAAATTGGTTTAGATGCTTCTTGGGCTTTTGCTATTAGTGATGCTGCCCATAAACAGTTAATTTTTGGACAAGATATTATCTTCACCTATGGACCCCTAGGCTATCTGGTTCATGGCACATCTTTAAATCACAACTTTTCCCAAATTATCTATTTTCGCTGGTTGATACACCTTTGTCTATTAGGGGTGGTTATTCTCAGATTATTATTTATTAAAAGCTATAGCAATCAAATAGTTTTTGTGCTGTCAATTATTTTTGCCACTCTAGTAGGAAATCCCTACACCAGTATCGGCTTTACTGTTGATTATCAGATTACATTTATCCTTTTGATACTCATGTCTTTTGATAACTTTTTTCAAAAGTACATCAATTATTTAGCTATAGCTATTGGCATGATCAGTGGGTTCTCTATACTCACTAAACTAACTCTAGGAATTTATCTAGCAGGCAGCCTGTTTATCTACATACTTGTTAATATTGTTCGGGGATATTTTCAGAAGTCACCATCGATAGTTATAAAAAATGTTCTCGCTGGTATCAACTTAACTTTAACCATTCCTTCCATTGCCTTTATTTTTCTCTATCCAGCTGCCTCTAACCGAGCCTTTATTCACATTATAGTTAATTTTTGCATTGCCGGAGGAGTAGCTTTGGCTCTCTGGTTTATCGTCAGATATACTCACCTATCAGCACCCCCCGTATTAAGGGAGGCAAGGGGGATCAAAGGCAGAATCTATCTTCTATTTAATCAGAACCACTTGCTTAACTTGTTACCTCTGTTAGTATTTTATGGGCTTTATGGTTTACTTCTCGTCCAAACAATTAATCTAAATAATTTTCCCTCTCTCATGGAATATTTGAGCAATTCTTGGCAAATTTCTTCTGGTTATTCCAGTGCGATGAGTATTGTAGGAAATTACCCGCGTTTACTAATTGCTTTGCTCTGTTTTGCCTTAAGTTTGCTTTTAATGTCGCTGGCAATTATAGACCAAAAAATTAGTCTGGCTATTGCCTATATTTTCCCTATATTTTTATCATTTAAGCATGGATTTGTTAGGCAAGATGCTCACGTTGTTGTTTTTACACTTGTGGTTATTATCTTAGCTTCTCTCTATACAACAATTATTAAAAAATCTCGGTTTAAGAAAATTGCTTATTGTGCTTGGGGAATAATTTTTTTGGGATGTATTATTATCACCTCTAGTCCTAATTCAACCATACTGGAAAATGCTCGCCAGTGGAGTAATTTCAGTCCCGATAGAGTGGTTAATAATATTGGGGTGGTCATTTCCTCTATCCTTAATCCCACAGAATTAAAGATGCGAGGTGAAAGAAGTACAACTCAAAATTTACAAGTCATTGCTACCGCTACCAAAATACCCGATTCTGTGCTGGAAAAAGTGCAAGGCAAAACTATTGATATAATTCCCTGGGAATTTTCACTTATTCCGGGCAATCAGCTTAATTGGAAACCGAGGCCGATTATTCAATCC
>NZ_JAJTDH010000127.1:0-19279 GCF_021300285.1 Microcystis sp. 49638_E5
GGGGGGTTTTTAGGTAGAAAAGGTGACGGTGAACCAGGTGTTAAAACTATTTGGTTGGGACTGCGAAGGTTACATGATATCAGCGAGACTTGGAAACTATCTCATCAAATTAGTCCCCCCATAGAACCCCCTTGAGCCATCTTGCACACTTTTCTCTTTTTGTCAAATTTTATGTTAAGAAAGATGTGACTAATGGATAGCTTATTAAGGGGGGATCAAGGGGGGATTAAAGGCAAAATCCATTTTTAATTTAATTATAACCAGCTACTTATACCCCAAATTCCCTACTGTAAAGCAATCGCCATCGCTTCTTGGGGAATTTGTCGGTAAATTGGTTTTAAAAATTGTTCTATGGCATCCGATTCGGGGGCAGCCAGGGGAAAATTGCCTAAAATGTCGAGAATGGTTTGATTTTCATTCCCCGGCGTAATCACAACTAGGGAGGGATCTAGCTCCTCATCGTACTGCCAAAAGCGATCGATAGTGCTGTCGGGGGCAGTTTTTTCAACTACTGTGGGGGGTTCACTGACTGCTAAAGGTTGATTATCAGAAGAATAGGAGCGTTTTTCTCGTAAAGCTTCCAGAATTTGGCTTTTGGTTCGGCCGCGCAGTTGCAAAAGCAAGAAGGGATCGACGCTAAAACGATCACCCAATTGATAATATACTGCTCCTATATGTTTGCAGGGGTTGGCTTGATCGGGACAGGTACAACGAGAGCGAATATCAGCTAGGGAAAAGGGAAATAAATTCACCCCACTATCGATAAAAACACGCTCAATATTATCGGGCATTTGTCCCGTGAGCAATTGAGCGGAATAAATAGCCTTTTTGGAGAGAAGCTTAATAATATAATCCCATTCTTCATCACTAAAAGCCGCTAGGGATAAATCCACTATATAAGGCTCTGGTTCACTGCCTTGTACTCTAGCAATAACTTGCGAGTCTTCAAAGTCAATACTTAAAACATTGCCTTCTCTGGCGTAAAGTCTAGCTCGTTCCAAGCGTTTTTTAAAGCGATAGGAATCGAGTAGTTCTAGCCATTTTTGTACCCACCAAGCTTGTTCTGTCATTTTTTATTTACCCTACAGCTTATCAGCTTCGTTACCAACAAAAACGCCAATTCAAAAAGGAAACACATCAGCCTTAAGAGTTGACAGAGAAAGGCTCATCAGGTATATTCTGATCTTTAACAACAAAAAATCAGACCCAAAAACGAAGCCCTTAACATTCTAACATAGAACAAAGAAACTTGCTCTACCAACTTGGTCAAAAGGGAAATTTATCTTAACGGCAAATAGCCGTCTTGCTGGTATGTCATCTATGAAGCAGAAACCCAAATTGTGAGTTTTGGGAATCGCCGTCCGTTTTACGGCGGTCAGGATGTCAAGAAACCATCTACAAAATTTCTTGGGAGAGGGGATTAAACGAGCATACTAAGGGACTGTTAAGACAAGTCTTTCCCAAGAGAACGAATTTTAAAATTGTTAAGCCAGAGCAGGTAGAAAGAGCCATAAACTTGATTAACAATCGTCCTCGATAATGTCTTGACTATCGTAGCCTGAATGAGGTATTATGTGATAGCTCAAACAGGGATGAAATTCAGACTTGAATTAGCCCAACGATCAAAAATTTAGCCGCTGCTTATCGAAATCCTTTAGAAAGCCTGATTAACCATTGTTTATCGGCAGAAGGAGGTTATACGCCATCGGATTTTCCCGATGCGGATCTTAATCAGTCAGAACTAGATGAACTGCTCTTAGAACTCGATTTTTAAACTCAATCTAATGTTTAACCCTCATGCTTGATAACAACTATGTCATCGCCTAATCTTCCCAGTGAAATTGAAAATCGTAAAAGCGAACATCTGCGAGTTTGTATCGAAGAAGATGTGGAATTTCAACAACTTACAAGCGGTTTAGAAAAATATCGTTTTACCCATTGTTGTCTTCCTGAACTTGACCGCAGTGATATTGAACTGGGGACAACCTTTTTGGGGAAATCTTTAAAAGCTCCAATTCTAATCTCTTCCATGACCGGAGGAACAGAATTAGCCCATTTAGTCAATACTCGATTGGCAACGGTCGCTCAACGCTATGGTTTAGCGATGGGGGTGGGTTCTCAACGCATTGCACTCGAACAACCGGAATTAGCGCCGACCTTTGCAGTCCGTTCTCTGGCGCCAGATATTCTCCTGTTAGCGAATTTAGGGGCTGTACAGTTAAATTACGGCTGCGGTTTAGAAGACTGTTTAAAACTGGTGGAATTATTAGAAGCTGATGCCTTAATTCTGCATCTCAATCCTTTACAAGAATGGGTGCAATCGGGAGGCGATTCTAATTTTAAAGGTTTACTCGCTAAAATTCAGCAAATTTGCGCTCAATTACCCGTTCCCGTCATCGCCAAAGAAGTCGGAAATGGCATCTCTGCGGTGATGGCCAAACAATTAATTGAAGCCGGAGTCGCCGCGATTGATGTGGCGGGAGCCGGAGGCACGTCCTGGGCCAAAGTCGAAAGCCAAAGAGCCAAAGACAACAGACAAAGGCATCTCGGACAAGTTTTTGCCGATTGGGGTTTACCTACGGCTGAATGTATTACCACCATTCGGTCCATGAATTCAACCATTCCTTTAATTGCTTCTGGGGGCTTAAAAAATGGCTTAGATCTTGCCAAATCCATCGCTTTAGGAGCCGATTTAGGAGGGTTGGCTCGACCGTTTCTCGTAGCAGCGATTGAATCAGAAGCCGCCGTTGATGAGTTGGTAAAATTTTTAATTGCTGAACTTGAAATTGTTTTATTTTGCACCGGAAATCCTAATTTATCCGCCCTTAAAAATTCAGGAGCCTTAAAACCATGTTAAAGTTTTCAATGGAATTGTGTTATCCCCAGCTTGATGTCAAAACCTTAAGCGTTGGCACTTTGTGTCCCAAAGAAACCAGTAGTGAACAAACCTTAAACTATTTAATTTCTCAATGGAAATTACAACAGATTTCGGTTAAGAAGAGATTAAAAACCTCCTGGACTTAAATAACTGGGATTTTCCTGTAGGGAAGTATCGAAGGGATTGGGTAAATCTTGGGTGCGAATTAAGGGGCCAGACTGTTGCTGTTGCATGACATCATAGTATAAAGTTTCGACCAATTTCGCATCCCGGGTAATCAGATTATCGAAATAGGAACCTTGGGGAAAAGTACGCCAACCAAAAAGAGAGTTGAACTGTCCTGAAATGCTGGTGTAGTCGTAGAAACGACCAGTATTGTTATTAACAGCGCGGTTAAACAAACCGGGGATATTATTAAATCCTACCGCCGTATCGGGAGAGGGGACAAGTTGCAATTGTTGGGTTTTTACTGGTGCCGGAGTGGTGGCGGGGGAACGTTGGGCGATCGCAATAGGCGAACTCAACCAGACTAAACCGGTTAAACAAAACAGGGAAGGAAGTAAAAACTTAGCGCGCATGGGTAAAAATCTCCTCACAGGGGTAGGGTTAATTAAAAAATTGTTTCAATGGGATGAGAAAGAAATCAATACTAGCGATCGAGTCAATATATAATGACTTTTGGCTTAATTGTAACCGAAATTTTGGAGTCAGTCAGGCTCCCAATCCTGAAAATATGGCTAATTCCTCGGTAGCGACTCTCGATACTGCTTCCCTGCGTCAATTTCTCCTCGATGCTCTTGTCCGTCTTGCCTATCGAGAGGGGGATTTCACCCTGTCTTCAGGACAAAAAAGCAGCTACTATATCAACGGTAAACAAGTTACTCTCACTGCGGAGGGAGCTTTAGCCGTGGGGCGTTTATTGCTGTCTCTACTGCCTCCAGATACCCAAGCGGTGGCAGGATTAACCCTAGGGGCGGATCCGATTGTCAGTGCCGTTAGTGTGGTATCTGCCTACGAAAATCGCCCGATTCCAGCTTTAATCGTCCGCAAAGAGGCAAAAGGTCACGGAACCATGGCTTATATCGAGGGGCCGACTTTAAACCCCGGGGCCGCGGTGGTTGTCCTCGAAGACGTGGTGACAACGGGGAAAAGTGCCATGGTAGCGGTAGAAAGATTACGCGATGCGGGTTATCAAGTAGATTTAATCATTGCTTTGGTGGATAGAGAGCAAGGAGGGGCGGAATTTTACCAATCTCAGGGAATAAAGTTTCAAGCTTTGTTTTCGATTCGAGACCTACAGGCGGCTTATCAGACTAAATAGCGGGGAGTGGCGAAAAACGCTCGATAACTGGATTTTAACAGTCGGATTGGCTCTGGGGATCAACCACAAAGGCACAAAGAACACAAAGAGGAAGACAGATTCGAGCGGGCTGCTTTCATTGCCTAAACGATAAGTTAAGTAGGTAGGCGTTAAAAATTATCAGATACCCCCCTTATCAAGGGGGGCAGGGGGGATCGAACCTAAAATCCATTTTTAATTTAATTATAACCAGCTACTTAACTAGATTTTTTTCCTGTGAATAATTGGTCACTAGCTGAGGTTGTCGGCGCTAAGAAACAGATGAGAACATTGATAGATTCAGAGTCTAACTATTGACTAATACCTATTCTCGGACGGGGAATCAAGATTGCTTGACTCTCTTGGCTGCTAATGAGTTGAAGCCTTTGTCACTTTACTGATAACCCTCAGACCGACTAACTGTATACTAGGCTATAAGATTTGCTTAAAAATCTTCAAACCATGCCGAACTATTGACAGTACAGCGATCGCCAAATATGAATCAAGGCATAGATTTACAAGAAAGTTTCATTAAATCCCTAACAGACTTGGGATTAAGTGGAGGACTGGCTAAAGCGATTTGGATGCCTTTACCCATGTTCCTGATGATTATAGCCGCCACAGTGGGGGTTTTAGTCTGCGTCTGGTTAGAAAGGAAAATTTCCGCCGCCGTCCAACAGCGTATTGGACCGGAATACGCAGGACCCTTAGGCGTTTTACAACCAGTCGCCGACGGTCTGAAATTAGTCTTTAAAGAAGATGTCGTCCCCGCTAAGGCTGACCCTTGGTTATTCCTCTTCGGGCCGATTTTGGTGGTGATGCCGGTGTTTGTCTCCTACCTCATCGTCCCCTTCGGTCAAAATCTGCTGATTACTGACCTAAACGTGGGGATCTTTTTATGGATTTCCTTGTCCAGTATTGCCCCCATTGGTTTATTAATGGCGGGTTATGCCTCGAATAATAAGTATTCCTTGCTGGGAGGCCTGCGGGCCGCGGCGCAATCGATTAGTTATGAAATTCCCTTGGCTTTATCGGTATTAGCGATTGTGATGATGTCTAATAGTCTCAGTACCATTGATATTGTCGAACAACAATCCGGTTATGGCATTTTAGGCTGGAATATCTGGCGCCAACCGGTGGGTTTTCTGATTTTCTGGATTGCCGCTTTAGCTGAGTGTGAACGTCTGCCTTTCGATTTACCGGAAGCGGAGGAGGAATTAGTCGCCGGTTATCAAACCGAATACGCGGGGATGAAATTCGCTCTCTTTTATGTGGGTTCCTACGTTAACCTCGTGCTGTCGGCCCTAGTTTTCGCCGTACTCTATCTTGGTGGTTGGGAATTTCCTATCCCCGTCAATGCTGTGGCCGGCTGGTTGGGAGTGAGTGAAACCAATCCTTGGCTACAAATTATCACCGCTTCCCTCGGGATTACGATGACGGTATTAAAAGCCTATTTTCTCATCTTCATCGCTATTCTCTTGCGTTGGACTGTACCCCGGGTTCGCATTGACCAATTACTCGATTTAGGCTGGAAATTCCTTTTACCGGTATCTTTAGTTAACCTACTACTTACCGCCGCCCTAAAACTAGCTTTTCCCTTTGCTTTTGGCGGTTAATTCCCGTTTTTGCCCTGTTAACCTACTATACCTCTGACCATCATGTTTAACATCCTCAAACAAGTCAGCGATTACGCCAAAGGTAGCATTCAAGCGGCGAAATACATCGGCGAAGGTTTATCCGTTACCTTCGACCATATGCGTCGTCGTCCGATTACCGTTCAGTATCCCTACGAAAAGTTAATTCCCTCGGAACGTTATCGGGGTAGAATTCACTTTGAGTTCGATAAATGTATCGCCTGTGAAGTTTGTGTGCGAGTTTGTCCGATTAATTTACCAGTAGTGGATTGGACTTTTAACAAGGAAATTAAAAAGAAAGAACTCAAACACTACAGTATCGATTTTGGGGTCTGTATTTTCTGCGGTAATTGTGTAGAGTACTGTCCGACTAATTGCCTATCGATGACCGAAGAATACGAACTAGCGACCTATGATCGTCATGAATTAAACTATGATAACGTCGCCCTAGGCCGTTTACCCTACAAAGTCACCCAAGACCCGATGGTAACACCTCTGAGGGAATTAGGTTATCTGCCTAAAGGTGTCATCGAACCCCACGATTTACCCGCCGGTAGTCAACGCGCCGGTAAACGTCCGGAAGAAATTACCGATTAATTAGCAGTTAGCTATCAGCCGTCAGCCGTCAGCCTTCAGAAGCTGATAACTAATAATTAATAACTCTCAAACATAAAAGGAGATGAAACTACTGTGAATTTAGCCGAGGGCGTTCAAATAGTATCTTTTGGCATTTTAGCAGCCCTGGTAATCGGGACAGCTTTAGGCGTGGTACTATTATCTAATATCGTTTATTCCGCCTTTTTATTGGGCGGTGTTTTTATCAGCATTTCGGGTTTATATCTCTTACTAAATGCTGACTTTGTAGCGGCGGCACAAATTCTAATTTATGTGGGCGCAATTAACGTTTTAATTCTCTTTGCTATTATGCTTGTTAATAAGCAAGAGGACTTTTCTGATATTCCTAAACGTTGGATTCGTCAGGCATCTACTGCTTTAGTTTGTGTGGGTTTATTTGTGCTGTTATCGACCATGGTTTTAATCACACCTTGGTCAATTTCTACCACTTCTCCCGCCGTTGTGACTAATACTTTAGTAGAAATCGGTAAGCATTTCTTTAGTGATTTCCTGCTACCCTTTGAATTAGCTTCCGTGCTATTATTAATGGCCATGGTCGGAGCAATTATTTTAGCTCGTCGTGACCTTATCCCTACCCTAAAAGCTGAAGAACCTACGGCCACAGCCTTAACATTACCCGAACGACCTAGAGAATTAACCGCCCCTAAATAAGACCAAAAGAAAGAGGTATCATGCAGATTCAGTTAGAGTATTATTTGTTATTAGCGGCGGCTTTATTTTGTATCGGAATTTACGGTTTAGTCACCAGTCGCAATGCCGTCCGGGTTTTAATGTCGATCGAATTGATGCTCAATTCTGTTAACATTAACTTAATGGGTTTTTCCAACTATCTTGACCCCGCTAATATTCGAGGCCAAATTTTTACTATTTTCTTTTAAATATTTACCCCCCCTCTCTCCCTTTTCTGGGGAGAGTTTTTTTTGGTTAATTTTTCCCTGTTAACGGGGATAAATCTCGGTGACAACTCGATCGGGGGAACTACTGGTAACAACAATGTTATTATCTTCTAAAGTGCCGATCGCTTTATCGCCAGTAAGATTAAATTTTGGTTCCTGTTGTTCATAGATAATATTCCCCTCGGCCTCGACAATTTTTTCCGACATTTTCCAAGTTAAAATCTGACTATACAATTGCGCCCCAGTTTTCTGATTAATTCCCTTAACCCCATCCTTGAGATAAGCGATGCGATTGCCTAATTCCACCACCACACGATTACCAGTAATAGTAATTTGATCTTGATATTGAAAAATTTCCGTAAGGAGAGAGATAATTATGGCTAAAGTCATATTAAAAGATAAAGTTTTAATGTTATTAAAACAGCTTGAAAAAGATATTTTTCAACCACCATTTGAGAAACTGGTAGGTGACTTAAAAGGAAAATATTCAAGACACCTTAATATTCAACATAGATTAGTTTATCGTCTTGATAAGACAGCTAAAATTTTTAAAATATTAAAGGCTTATGAACATTATTAACTGATGATCAATCACTTTTTATAATTTTTCTATATTCTCGTGAACTAATTAATTCAGGTTCTATTTCACATCTTCTGATAAAATCTTGTATTTTACTAACTGAATCCTCTAATTCTATAATCTGTTGAGGTAAATCTGAAGAATTAGAACCCCCGAATCTTAATTGATTTTCACAGGCAAGTATTTTAATTTGTTTTTGTGTCTTAATAGCTCGTAGAGTTTTTAACTTTCGTTTTAATTCAATTAATTCTGGGCTTAAAATTCTATAGTTTCTAGTATCAATTAATTGATCGTAATCTGCAAAAAGTGATATATATTCAACCCCGCCTCCTTGTTGTTTTAACTTATCTTGAAAATCCGTAAAATCTTTGATCAGTTGTTCAATAGTAAAAACTGTATTGCCCACTGAAACTCCTCTCCTGAAACAGGAAATTGTTGTTTTAGTATTTTTAAAGTATTCCTTAGTTTCGCCTTCCCAATTAAATCCAACTCCTCCTCCTATACCCGCAAATATTGATTGCAAAAAACTTATTATTGCAAAGGCGTTTAGTTCTTGTTTACTTTTCTCAGCGTATTCAATCTCTATGAGTGCTGTGTATTCAGAGCCTGTTCTAAAACCAACAATAAATTCATCGCCGTATATTCTTCTAAATTCATGAAGATTGTGTCTTTTATCATGTAAAAATTCGATTGCTTCTTGAGAAAGTTTAGGCTTCTTAATACGATAACTTCCTCCTGTAAATTGATAATCTAAAAAAAGATAAATACTATTTTGATTGATATTTGATTTCTTAAAGTATTGTGCTTTTGCTTCTCCTTGTAATAAACAAGGGCAATGTCCCACTAAAATAGGTGTTATTCCAGATACTGAAATAGAAGTATTCAACATATTACCTAATGCCTGTTCATCTTCTATTTGTTGAAAAACAAATGTATCTTTTGGCAAAAAATTTTTATCTATTAATTCATCTCTATTTATATTGTCTAAGTCTATAGCACTGTTGGGAAGTAATATCTCCTTAAAAGAGTCAAATCCACTACCTAAACGTTCTCCTTGATTTCGATACTCTCTTTCTATAGTCATAAAATTCTAATTTGATTTTCTGTAAAAGTTTTTTTAGTTAAACCTTAAAAGTATGAAAAATTAACCCGTGAAAATTTGTCTAATAGCAAATATTAGTTTTTTAAATTGTTTTCCAATCCATCCCATAAACCTTCCAAAACCCTCTCCTTTGTCTTCAGGAAGTCTAATTATGTGGTGATAATCGTCTGCGTCCAACATACTGTTTTTTTCGGGTCCTAATTGTTTAGAATATTCACTGTGATACCATTCGTCTAATTTTTTATATTCTTTAATAGTTAATTTTTTATCTTCTGGTGAATTTCCTTCTGGTATAGTTGTCAACCATTTCAAATTACGCATAGTAACAATTATCTTTCTGTAACCTACTTTATAGGATTGATTGTATTGAGCTAGAGTCATTAGTTTAGTATAGTTAAGCAAATTAAATTCATTATTTTCCTCCCAAGTAAATTCAATAGATTCCCATATATTATGTAAAAATTCATGTCGCTCTCCTTTGATTCTAATAGTGTAAGGAGTATAATAAAACACTTGTAAAGCCCTAACTCGAAGAAGGATAAATCCTTTAAAAATTCCATTTATAAGACTACCAATAGAAGCAATAAAAATATATAAAGTATGTCCTATTTCTTTAACCAAATTAGGTAAGAAATTTTTCAGTAATTCCTTGATCAGGCGGGATAGATTTTTTAATTTCGCTTTTATATTTCCATCTGTGGCTTTTCTATCCAGTGAAACGCCGAATATTAAAGAAATAATGTCAATAAAACTTGCGATACATAGTGCAACAATAGCTTCAGGGTTTCTATTAAAAACCTTTTCAACGGGAATTAAAAAATAGCCAAATTCAGAATATTCCAAATCTTGTTTTAATTTTTTTAATATTTCATCATTTAATTTTGTTGTTGAATAATTTTCACTAACCTTTTTTCCTGTTACGCTTTCATAAACTTGTTTTCTGATTTCATCGGTTAGAAGTGATAAAGGTTCTATTGCCTTATTTTTATCAACATTTTCTATTTTCTTATCATCTTGATCATCTGGTAATGATTTTTTAATCTTTTCAATTTGAGCCAGATCTGTATTCTCTTCGTTTATTTTCTCTATTTCTCTAGTTTGTTTTTTGTATTCGGGGTCTTCTCCTCTAGGTAGTTTCGGAGCATTTGGGTTATTAGGAGGTGTAACTTCTTCCCTTTTACGTTTGTCTCGATCATTTATTAAATTGTTCCTCTTTTTTAATATACTTGTTTTCTCTTGATAAATCTTAGAACTGTTAACAGCTTTGGTTACTGAATTATACAATTTTATTTCTTCAGAGTTCTTTCTTATATCTACAAGAGAGCTATAAATGATAAAAAAGCTAGTGTAAATACTAGCAACCGTTAGAAGAATAAGTAAACTTCTCCTGTAAAAAGACGATTGAATTTCTTGTCTTCCAAAAAAAAACAGGAATAAAAGTAACCCTTGTATAATTGTTCCTAGCAGCAAAGATGCGCGAATCGTTATCGGCCACTCTACTAAATTTAATTCTGGTAATATTATTTCTGCTCCTGCCACACTTGTTGACCAACTGAGGGCTTGAAGTGCTAAGATAATAATTATAGTTATTCTTTTTCCTAGCATTTCGGGATCATCTCACCTTTGCAATAAACAATTGTACTTAAATGCGAAATGCTTAGATAGCAAGCCTTTTCGGGAGTTCATAGATTTTTAACGGTTCTCTAAATTGTGTGATTCAAACCAGAATCGTTACTACAAAAGCCTTCTTCCCATTCTGAGCATTTATACTCATTACATAATTGGGATGCTCCCAGCATTTCTCTCGTTCTTCTTAATGCTTTTCTCCTTCAAGTGAAGACATTTATTTAACCCCCCGAATACTTAATACCTACTTGGCTCAAAATTTGAGCTACTTTAGTAGCGTTATAACTAGGGACTTCTATTACATCACCTGAAACTGAAGCATTTGAACCTAACTCACTTACCACTTTTGCCTTAGCCTCCGATTTTTGCGAGTCTAAAGCGTATTTATCGAGAACAAATTTAGGCATATCAACCCTTTTAATCAATTATTTAAATCCCAAAATCTTAACCTTGTAGTTGTTTTTGGTATTCTTCTGTCAGCTTAACAAAGGTTTTTTTCAACCACCACCAGATTTCACCTGATGTTTTGTAAAGAAATGTTAAGACAAGGCCAGAAATGACTTGATCTTGTTTTACAATAACTGAACTATAATATAGGTAACAATTTATTCACTTTCACACCATGAAGGATAGTTTACACTTGTTGCGTTTTATCGAAGATTTATTGATAGAGGAAGATGGGCAAAGTCTTAGCGATATTCAGCGACACATTATTGAAGAGTTATTAAACGGCAAAACCTATAAAGAAATTGCAGATAGTTATGGTTATGATGAGAAACATATTGGCGATGTGAGTAGAAATAAAATAAGAAAAATCTCCATCAGAAACATCATATCATGATTTAAGTTTAGCTCCAAAGATAAATCGTAATTTCTGCGATCGCATTTCAGAATTAGAAATCTTAACACAGAGAATATTAATTGAGAAAAGGCCTTTAATTTCCGTATCAGGATTGAGTGGAATTGGAAAAACTACCTTAGTTAGACATTTTGTAGAATTAAATTTAGAAAAATTTGAAGTAATTATTTGGCAAAATCTAAAAATATTCAATTGTTTAGACACAATTATTACTGATATTTTCACTAAAATTAATACGGATTTTATCTTAAATGATCACGATAAATTGACTCTGTTTTTAAAGTTATTGCAACGGAAAAAGTGTTTAATTATTTTTGACAATGTACAGGAATTATTTAGCGAGGGTGAATTAGCAGGGCAATATCAAACTAAACATAAAAAGTATCAGGAATTCTTTTCAATAATTACTAACGAAATTGAACATCAAAGTAGTTTAATTTTAATTAGTCAAGAGCGATGTTCAGAAATGTATTATTCAGATGAAAAATTAGATTTACTTGAATTACAAGGTTTAAATAATCGGGCAATCCTCAATAATTTAGGTTCTGAAGATGAAGAAAGCTGGTTAAAAGTAGTTCAGTTATACGAAAGAAATTTATTTTATTTAAAAGATATTGCTGTTTTAATTCAAGATGTTTATCATGGTTGTGTCGGTGAGTTTTTACAAGAGGAAAATATTGTTATTACAGCAAAAATAAAGGAAAGTTTGACTACAATAATTAAGAGATTATCGCCCATTGAAAAACAAATTATTCAATCCTTAATCAACCTAAAAAAAGATTGTTCAAGAAATGAATTAAAATTAAGTTTAGATTTATCAGCGGATGACTTGATTAAAGGGTTACAATCTTTACAAAAAAGATATTTGTTAACTAAAATTGAAGAATCAGAAATCTTATTTAATTTATCTCCTGTGTTTAAAAAATATATCAAAGATACAGGTATCTAAATAAGCGGCGCTTATCATAATTTTTTACCTCATGAACTTTGCACTGTACGGTGTTAGAGGTATCATGCAGATTCAGTTAGAGTATTATTTGTTATTAGCGGCGGCTTTATTTTGTATCGGAATTTACGGTTTAGTCACCAGTCGCAATGCTGTCCGGGTTTTAATGTCGATCGAATTGATGCTCAATTCTGTTAACATTAACTTAATGGGTTTTTCCAACTATCTTGACCCCGCTAATATTCGAGGCCAAATTTTTACTATTTTCTTTTTTGGGGAGAGTTTTTTTTGGCTAATTTTCCCTGTTAACGAGGATAAATCTCAGTGACAACTCGATCGGGGGAGCTACTGGTAACAACAATGTTATTATCTTCTAAAGTGCCGATCGCTTTATCGCCGGTGAGATTAAATTTTGGTTCCTGTTGTTCATAGATAATATTCCCCTCGGCCTCGACAATTTTTTCCGACATTTTCCAAGTTAAGATCTGACTATACAATTGCGCCCCAGTTTTCTGATTAATTCCCTTAACCCCATCCTTGAGATAAGCGATGCGATTGCCTAATTCCACCACCACACGATTACCAGTAATAGTGATTTGATCTTGATATTGAAAAATTTCCGTGGGGCGATCGGAAGTTAGGGTACGATTTTGATAGTTCCAAATTGCCTGAGAACCAGAAATCTGTAAAGGTGGTTCTAAAGAGCGATATTCGAGGTTTTCTTGCAGGATAACCTGATTATTTTTTCTTTCCCAACGACCGCCGATAGCAGTAAGACGATCGATAATAGTTTTATTAATATAGCGATCAAAAGCGACTTTTTGATCGGTACTAATGACCTGTTGCGGAATTTCCCAGTACAGACGCTCGGTTTGCAGGACAACACGAGATTCCTTGGCGGTGGCCACCACTTGACCTTGTAATTCTAGTTTTTCTTGGCGCGTGTCGTAGCGTCCTTGGCGCGCCTTAGCTTCTAGTTGTAGATGACTACCTTTGATCCCTTTGGGGGAGATTAAAATACCTTCCTTGGGTAGCCAACGCAATTCTGGTGCGTTAATAATGGCCTTATTGCGGGGATCTACAGCCACAATATTATCTTTGAGGAGAATTTCCTGGCCTTCCTTGTAAACTTCACCGCGGTCAGCACTAACCTGTAAAACTACTTTCCCCTCTTGATAGATATTACCCTTGATATTTTCCAGACGGGCAATTTTTTGGTCTTGGGTGTAGGTAGCTTTTTTGACCTGAATTTTCCAGAGGGGTTGTCCCGAGGGGTTAGCCTGTTCTAAAGTGGCATTATTGAGAATTAAGCGGCCAGTTTCCTCGATTTTAGGCGATTCTGTCGGCGAAATTTTCGGCGGATCAGGAGGTTGACAGGCCGTTAATCCCAGCAAACCGATTAGAAGGGCAGCCCCGCGCCCAATTGATAATTTTAATTGTAACCGCTGCCTCAATTTCGATCGCTCCGCTGCTATTTTCTCTCCTCCCAGTGTAGGGTAAGGGGTCGCCCCTTGACCGGTTGAAAGTAGTTCACTCGCTACTTTTGCTGGGAAAAACCCCCGGTTGAACGGTGAGAGTTTGTTGTTTACCCCTGCGGTTAATCTCGATTTCCAGATTACCACCGATCGCACTGGTTTCTACACCTTGCTGCACATCGGCGGCGGTTTTAACGGGGTTTCCTGCCACAGTTTCGATGATATCACCCGGTTGCATTCCGGCTTTTTGAGCGGGGGAATTTTCCACCACTCGCAGGACGATTACCCCTTCATTTTGGTCAATATTAAAGTTTAATTCTTTAGTTTCGTTCAATTGCTGCCGTAATTCTGGGGTTAGCGTCACCATCTGGATACCGATGTAGGGATGTTCCGCTTTACCCTTGCTAGATAGCTGTCCCGCCACTTTTTGGGCGGTTTCGATGGGAATAGCAAACCCTAAACCCTGGGCATCGGCCCGAATTGCCGTATTAATGCCGATAACTTCCCCCTTGGCGTTCAGCAACGGGCCGCCGGAATTGCCGGGGTTAATAGCGGCATCGGTTTGGATAAAACGAACCCGTTTATCGGGAACCCCCACTTCGCTGCTAGTCCGGCCCAAGGCACTAATAATGCCCACCGTAACAGTATTATCTAAGCCTAGGGGATTGCCAATAGCGATCGCCCACTCTCCGGGGGTTAAAGTTTCGGCCTTGCCAAAAGTCACCGTCGGTAAATTTTCCGCCTCGATTTTCACCAGGGCCACATCGGTCATATTGTCAACCCCCAGGACTTTACCCTGATAGGTTTGACCGTTTTTCAGAGTCACTTTTACTTGGGTTGTCCCTTCCACCACATGGGCATTAGTCAAAAGTAGTCCATCTGTACTAATGATAAACCCAGAACCGGTTCCCCGTTCCAAATGCTCCCTGGGAATCGGCACTTCATTACCAAAAAAGCGCCGAAAAAAGGGCTGTTTAAATTCTTCGGGAATTTGGTCGGCCACTTCCCGGGCCGAGTCAATCCGCACCACCGCCGGCCCGACTTTCTGCACGGCCTGGGCGATAAAATTAACATTACCGTCGTTTTGGGGAATAACAGGGAGAGAGAGGGAAGCGGGGAGGATTGCCGGCGGTTTATTTACCTCTAGGGGCGCTTTTCTGCTTAAATACTGATTTCCTAGCACACCCACAGTACCCCCTAGGGCGAGTAATCCCAGTGAAATCCCCAATCTTGTCAATAAACCCATAAGCTCTAGCCCTAAAATGTCGTGTGCGGTAGAATCGGCCCCAAACTTACCTATATTATAGGCTGTCTTTTTTGTCAGTAGAAAAGAATCAATGGGAACTTACCCCGTTTACGGGTCTTCTTTTAGGGGTAAAATCACGAAACAGCTATAAGAATCTCACTTCATGCAATTGTTTGATCGTATCCGTTTAGGGATAGCCGTAGCGGTGGCTAAAACCGTTACTGCTGTGGTTAAAGGACTCCGTTTAGGGGCTGCCAGCGTCTTGCCGGGGGAAATTGCCCGTCGTCTCCATCCCCGTTTGTTGCCGCTACTTTGTGGGCAAGTCCGAAGGGGGGTAATCTTGGTGGTTGGCACGAATGGAAAAACTACCACTTCCCTACTGCTAAGAACTATTCTAGAGCGTCAGGGGGCAAAAGTCACCCATAACACCACTGGGGCGAATTTAATTAATGGTTTAATCACTGCTTTATTGGCCGATGCTAATTTATTCGGCACTTTAAAGGCTGATTATGCCATTTTAGAAGTGGATGAAAATATTCTCCCTTTGGTTTTAAAAGATTGTCGTCCTCGCGCTATTTTAGCTCTTAATTTGTTTCGCGATCAACTCGATCGCTATGGGGAAGTGGATACGATTAGTCGCCGTTGGCAAGGGGCCATATCTCCCCTACCCACCGATACTTTAGTGATTCTCAATGCTGATGATCCGACTCTTTCCCATTTGGGTCAACAACTGCCCCAACGAGTTGTATATTTTGGCTTAAGTGAGCCGGAATTGTATCTAGAAGAAATTCCCCACGCTGTCGATTCTATTTACTGTCCTAAATGTGGTGCTTCTTTGGATTATCGCGGGGTTTATCTCTCCCATTTAGGGGATTTTAGTTGTCCTAGTTGCGGCTTTAAAAAGAGTAATCCTGCTTTTCATAGTCACGATTGGCCGCAGATTTTAATCGGTGTTTATAATAAATATAATACTTTAGCAGCGGGTTTAGTAGCCCAGGAATTGGGTATTAAAGATGGAGAAATTTTTGAGACAGTTCAGGGTTTTAAAGCGGCTTTTGGTCGAGCGGAAGAATTAGAAATTGAGGGTAAAAAAGTTAGAATTTTACTGTCTAAAAATCCCGTGGGTATGAATGAAACAATTCGCGCAGTGGCTGATATTTTACAGAAAGAAAAGTCTTCTACTACTCTCTTAGTTCTCAATGATCGCATCCCCGACGGGACGGATGTTTCTTGGATTTGGGATGTGGATACGGAAAAATTAACCCGTTTGGGAACAACTTTAGTAGTAACAGGCGATCGACTTTATGACATGGCTTTACGCTTACAATATAGTCAAGATAGTCTCGCTTATCCCGTTAATTTAATTGTTGAATCCGATCTAAAAAAAGCGCTCCAAATTGCCCTTAATAACACCAAAAATGAGGAAACTTTACATATTTTACCCACCTATTCTGCTATGTTAGAAGTACGAGAGATTCTCACGGGTCGAAAGATTTTGTAGAAATTAGAAAAGAGTGAAGATTAGTGTTAGGTGTTGGGGTGTTAGGGTGTTAGTTGAATTCCCCCATTTCCCCATTTGCCCATTCCCCCATTTCCCCATTTCCCCATTCCCTAATCCCCTAAAAAATTATGCAAGAACTAGAACTAAAAATCGGCTGGTTATATCCGACCTTAATGAGTACCTACGGCGATCGAGGTAATGTTATTACTATCCAAAGAAGATGTCAATGGCGTGATATTCCTGTGACAATTATTCCCCTAGATGCTCAAACAGAAGCCGATACATTTTATCAAGTAGATATAATTGTTGGGGGTGGAGCGCAGGATCGGCAACAGGAGATCGTTATGCGGGATTTACAGGGGAAAAAAGCGGCGGCGATGAAAGAACAATTATCGGCAGGAATACCGGGGGTTTTTACCTGTGGTTCCCCACAATTATTAGGACATTATTACGAACCAGCTTTCGGTCAAAGAATCGAAGGATTAGGATTATTAGACCTAGTAAGTAAACATCCCGGCCCCAATGCAAAACGCTGTATCGGTAACGTGGTTTTTGAAATTACGGCCTCTCCCTTAGCGGAGGAAATTAAAGCTATGACTGGGGAAAAACCGCTAGTAATTGGCTTTGAAAATCACGGGGGTCGTACCTATTTACAGACCGTTTCTCCCTTGGGAAAGGTGATTACTGGCTACGGAAATAACGGAGAGGACGGTTATGAAGGAGCATTTTACCACAATGCGATCGCTACCTATGCCCACGGTCCCTTACTACCCAAAAATCCCTTTTTAGCCGATTGGTTAATCCAAAAAGCTTTAGAACAAAAGTATCAAAAACCGATTTTTTTAACAAAACTTGATGATTCTCTGGCCCTGAAAGCACGATTTGCCATGTTTGAACGACTAGAACTAACCGGCGTGACCAATAAAGCCTAAACTGGTCATATACACTTATGGCAGGAGATAGTCAAACTAGCCATTAAGAATTTTAATTGTGGCAGCTTATGAAATTATGACTGGAAAAATTATCGATCGTCAAACGGCGGGGTTTCTCGTCCTCATCATCCCCCTAGCGGTGCTAATCATCCTTGTTTTTACCGCTTGGCCATTGATCCTACTTGTCTTCCTCTTAACTCTGGCAGTCAAGGTGTGGCAAGACTATCGCTGGTCAAAATTATCGACGGTGATTAACCCCTATTTCAATCAACTTTTACAGGACAATCAAGGTTGTCTCACCCCGATTGACCTATCGGCAAAAGCCAATCTCACGGCCAAATTAGCCAGACAATTTTTAGACAGAAAAGCTGAGGAATTTGGAGCGCAAAAAAAAGCTGTAGGCGATAAGGGTATGGCCTATTACTTTATCACCGCCAGTACCCTGGGTAGTATTTTTGATGAGAGTGACCCCTCTTTAGAAGAAATAGAGGAAAAACAAGTTCCTGCGATTACTGCCTCGAGATCTCCCCTGACCAATTTAGAGCCATCGCAGGAGGCTAAATCCCCCCTGATTGTCGCCGAAAAAAGCGAAAATTCTGTCCCGGAGGTTCCTGTTATTTCCTCCTCCCAACCCCTGACTAATTTAGGTAAATTATTTGAGGAAAAAGAGGAAGAAAATACCGCAGCAATCTCTGTTCAAGAAACGGTAATTCAAGAACCGGAGGAGATAATTAATCCTAGTTTAAACAGTTCTGCCAGTTCTTTGTTCCAGTCAGAATCAGAAGTTAGGGAAGAATCCCTAACCACTGTATCTGAAGCCATCTCATCGATGAGTTTGGCGGATTTGGCTAAACGTTTAGGAGTTACTCCGGCCGTTTTGGGTAGAAACAAGAAAAATAAATCCGAAACAGAATTCGCCGATTGGAGTCGCATCAGAGATCCCGATGGTATTGCTTGGAAATTTGACGCAAAAAACTCCCTATTTGTGGCCAACTGATAGATAAATTTGTTTGGTTTTCTAGACAGGCTCTCTGCCTGTCTTTTTTGGCTCTAAGATAAGGGGGTATCGGCACCCCCCTTATCAAGGGTAGGGTTGATTCATGAATCAACCCTACTATGAACCTAGAGACAGGGGGGATCAACACCCCCCTTATCAAGGGGGGATTAAGGGGGGATCAAAGGAACGCTGATTCCCGACAAGATGAGTGATTGACTTTCCTGCTTTCATCCCAAAATAGTTGTGCTAGAATGGCGAAAAATTCTCGCGATTGATAATTATGTTAGCCGAATTAGCCGCCGCCGAAATCGCTAAAATCGCCTTTGAAGCTGTTATCGGTAAATTAACGGAAGGAGCCATGGATAAAGGTGTAGAATTGTGGCAAAAAATTAAGCAAAAGTTACAAAAGGAACCCACCGCAGCCAAGGTTTTAGCGGCAGCCGAACAAACCAAATCCGAGGCAATGATTGAACAGCAAGTGGTTCCTTTTTTACAGGTAGAAATGCTCAAAGACCCCGATTTTGCCCAAGAAATCCAAACCCTAGCACAACAAATTAAACAAGTTATCAACAGTGGCAATCAAGACAATATCGCCATGAATGCCACAGCTTATGATAATAGTACCGTTAAAA
>NZ_JAJTDH010000128.1:0-7357 GCF_021300285.1 Microcystis sp. 49638_E5
ATTTTAGGCGATTATCGATTCCTTCAACCTTTTCGGTTAACTTTGCCTGTCCTACCTCCAGCTTATTTAACCGTTCGTCGATTTTGTCAAATTTTTGGTCAACATCTTTTTGGAGACTGTCAAATTTTTGATTAACATCTTTTTGTAAGCTGTCAATTTTCCCCTCAATTCTAGTCAAAACAGCTTCTAGGGAATAGGTAACGGTTTCGTTAGACATAGTATCAACTCCCATTAGATATATTTTCTCGGTCCGCTATCGGGGACTATTTTAAGACTAAACCAGTTCGCCGCTTTCTTGTAAAGAGTGGAGACGCTGATAGATTCCCTGCTGATTTAATAATTGGTCATGGCTACCGATCTCGACAATGCGACCATTATCCAAGACGACAATTTGATCAGCTTCTCGAACGGTACTGAGACGGTGGGCAATAATAATCGTGGTGCGAGTGCCTAAAATGGATTTCATGGCTAGTTGAATGGCTCTTTCTGACTCATAATCTAAGCTAGAAGTGGCCTCATCAAAAACTAACACATCTGGATCAACAATTAAGGCCCTAGCAATTCCTAAACGCTGTCTTTGTCCCCCCGAAAGACGCACACCCCTTTCCCCTACAATAGTGGAATAACCATTAGGTAATTCGTGGATAAATTCATCGACACGGGCGATTTTACAGGCTTCTGCTACCTTCTCGAAGCTAATATTAGGATTACCATAGGTGAGATTTTCTAACACCGTACCATTAAAAACATCTACTTCTTGATGGACAATCGCTAACCGGCGCCGATACCAAGTCACATCTAAGCGACGAATATCCTCGCCATCCATCAGAATTTGCCCTTGATTCGGTTCAAAATATCGGAAAAGTAACTTAACTAAAGTGGATTTTCCTGAACCTGATTTTCCCACTAATGCCACGGTTTGATAGGGTTCAATCAGCAGATTAATATCCTTGAGAATGGTTCTTTCTGGACTATAGCCAAAGCTAAGATTTCTTAATTCCACTTTCCCCGTAAAATGATAGGGATTATGTTGGGCATGATCGGCTAAAAGACTACCGGCATCAGTGCCACTGGGTAAGTTGATAAATTCCTGTAAACGTGCCATAGAAGCATAGCGACGGGCGAAAGTTTCTGCCATTTGGGATAGGGGATCTAATTCCGCATAGGCCATACTAGCGAGGGTATAGGTGGTGATAAAATGCCCGATCGAGATTTTCTGTTGAACGGTAGCTAGGAGAGTAAAGAAAAATACTCCAAATAAACTAGCTTGGACGAGGGTTTTTTCCCAAGTAATTAAGTCCACATAACCCTTATGAATGCGATAGACAACGTAGGTAAATTCTCTCTCTAAACGCTGTTTCTGACGATATAATTCCTGTCCTTCTGTGGCAAAAGCTTTGACAGTTTTGATATTAGTAATAATCTCAGAATTGCGACTTTGGGTATTTTCGATGTGCCGATCAAGAATTCTTTCTTTTTGCATTAAATCTTTTAAATCTCTCACAATAAAAGCTAGAATTAATACAAAAGAAATAACAAAAGCGAGGGCGATCTGCCATTGAATTACCCAAATAACAATAAAGATACCCAAAACTCTAAACAATTTTGGGATCATCATTCCCGCCACTTCAGGATAAGTCCAAGTATGATTTTCTATCCCTTTGGCGATCCGGTTAGCGATGCGTCCTGGATTATTTTCATCGTAAAAAGATAGAGGTAAGGTGAGAATTTTGGCAATAATTTTTTTGAGATGATCTCGTCGCGCTCTTAAGGATATTTCCCAGTGAAACCATACACCCACCCAAGGCTGAATTGGTGCTTTAATTACCGTGGTTAGGAAAATTAAGCCTAATAATACTGCCAAACTAACCCACTTTTCTGAGGCAAAGGGAGTTAAAATCATGGTGCGATCGACCAAAGATTGCACGAATCCATCTAAAGGTTGATCGGAAAGAACATTAAGAATCTGTCCGACAGCGTAGGGAACCATCAGATCGATAATTTCAAAGACACTGGATGCAGCAATGCTCAAAAAGGCGGCTTTTTGATAATTGCGATAGTAACTGAGAATATCGCGTAAGGAAGCCATAACATCAAGTAAATTGCCAATTTTTAACTTCTATCTGGTAACTGATAACTGAAGAGACTAAAGGCACTTTTGGGATTGTTTTTCTGGAGTTACCATTATACTACAATACTACAAAAATCTGCCGACCTAGAAATTTATAGGACAAAAGCCTTGTCATAGTCTTGTATTCTCAATCAGCTATTAGTCAGGAGACGATGCCAGATCAGCTTATATTTCATCCTTGGCAGAAGCACCACAGATCAATTTATCGGAAATTTTGGCGAATATTATCACAAAAATTAATAAATTTCTGAAAGGTTTTTAAGTGTTCAGTTTTATCGATACGCTTTTTTAATTGATTAAGATAGTATTGTTCTTGAGCTACCCCAGGGAATTTTTTAGAATAAGACAACTTTTTAGCTTCAAAAATAGACTTTAGATAAGCAAAATGAAAATCGGCATGATTTCTGCAATTAAATCTACCCATTAGTTCGGGATCATTTTCGTAAACATCATAGTGTTGAACATAATCAGCTAAAAGTCCCTGTAAAGGTTGTTTAGGATTAAATATTGTGCGATTGCCTAATAGCCATGTTTCAAGACAGCGATTTTGAATAATGATCACGATTTCAAGTTGTGCGGGGATAGTAATATGTTTGGTGATAAAGTCATTAACATATTGTTCTCTTTCTTCGACAGTATCCTCATCAGCATCGAGACAGATGACTAGATAGTTATATTTGGATACTTCTTGAATTTTATCGATGGCGTTAGGAATTCCCTCATCAAGTATCGAGGGGTAGCCATTACCACTAATCAGAAAGTAATTGTTGTGATTGACTTGATCGTAAAAATCAACTCGCTTAAATTCGGGGATAAGATAAGTTAACCAGGCAGTATAAAGCTTTTTTTCGGTACTTCTTCCTTCAACTAAAAAATAAATATTCATCGATTAACTAATTCCTTGGGGAAATTCTTCTAAGACATTGATAAGATCAATAAAGGCTTTTTGTCGAGTTTTAGAAATATGAAAATCAGCCGCATTGTGTACCTGAATTACTCCTCCTTTACGAGTGACTATTTTCCAATAGGCAGGACTGATATTATTAATTATATAGGGATGATGACTGGTAATAATAAACTGTAAATCTCGATAATTAACTAATAAATCTTCTGTTAAAGTGTCCAAACAGTTAACCCCCAAACTATTTTCAAATTCATCGATTAATATAACGCTCCCATCAGGAGATAATTTGATCGTTGCTAAGAACATCAGGCTTTTTATCATTCCAGAGGAGATATTTGGTTCTACAATCCAGACATGAGAGTTTTTTTCTTTTATTTGTATGCGAGGTAGCTCTTCAAGTAAACCAATTCTAGTTAATGAAACAAGCAGATCACCTAGTTCGGATGGCTCTAAAGATTCTATTTTTAAATCTTCAACTTGAGGGAAAATATCTAAAAACTTTCTCTTTATTATCTCGAACGTATCAGGATATTTTTTATAAGTGATCAGTAGTTTGTCAGAAATAGGAAGTTGACTCGATTGTAATTCAGAGAGAGAGTTATATTTGGCATATTCGTCGTTTTCCAAGATTTTATCAACTGCTGAATATGAGATATTAAACTTAAGTGGATTGAAAATCATTTTGTTAAATTCCTGTCGAACAGGGAAAACATCTTCTTCTTGATTGAAAAGCTCTATACAGCTTAAATAAGATGGTAGTTTTGGTGTCTTTGAATGTTTAAACTCAATTACCTCTTGATTTCTTGCGATCAAAACCTCTTGATCTTTTAAAAGAGTTTCCCTAATTATACTAACCCTATTTTCGCCGTCATTATTATTGAATTCATCTTCTTCAATCTTGATGAGAGAACGAGCTTTTCTAACCTCAAATTCACCCAACCAATGATAACGAACATGATCATTGGTTAAAAGTTCTACATCCCATTTTACCCCATTTATAGATGCACCGTTAGTGATTCTTTTTAAATTACTAATGGCCTTTAAAATCGAGGTTTTTCCTGCACCTGAGATACCAACTAATAAATTCAAATCTAGAAAAAACTCGCAAGAATCTATACTTAATCCAGAGGATAAATCTTGATAGGATAATCTCAAAAGTTTCATAATAATTCCCCACTGCTAAAACTAAAAAGGGTGAGTTAATTCTCACCCCAAGATTTTACTGAGGATCGAGTTTTAGGACTGCCATAAATGCCTCCTGGGGTACATCAACAGTTCCGATCGCTTTCATCCGTTTCTTACCTTTTGCTTGCTTGTCTAACAGCTTTTTCTTGCGGCTAATATCACCACCATAACACTTAGCTAAGACATCCTTTCTTAAAGCGGGAATATGTTCACTAGCGATAATTTTAGAACCAATAGCTGCTTGAATGGGAACCTTAAATTGATGCCGGGGAATCAATTCTTTTAACTTTTCGGTTAAAGCGCGACCAACATAATAAGCTTTATCCCGGTGAACGATCATCGCTAAAGCATCAACGGGATCACCATTGACCATAATATCTAATTTAACTAGCTCATTTTCCCGATAGCCAATTAATTGATATTCCATACTAGCGTAACCGCGCGATCGAGATTTTAATTGATCAAAAAAGTCCGTCACCACTTCCGCTAAAGGTAACTCATAAATCAAAGCGGTGCGAGTTTTAGTAAAATAACGCATATCCTTGAAAACTCCCCGACGACTTTGACATAATTCCATCAAAGCGCCTACATAGGTTTCCGGAGTAATCATTTCCACTTGGATATAAGGTTCCTCAATTTTTTCCCGTTTTTGTGGGGAAGGTAACAAACTGGGATTATCCACTTCGACAATTTCCCCATCGGTAGTAGTTACCTGATAAACTACCGAGGGAGCAGTGGTAATCAAATCTAAGTTATATTCCCTTTCTAGTCTTTCCTGGACGATTTCCATGTGTAGCAGTCCCAAGAAACCGCAACGGAAACCAAAACCCATGGCGCTAGAAGTTTCCGGTTCGTAGGATAGAGCTGCATCGTTTAATTTTAACTTTTCCAGCGCATCTTTGAGATCGGCATACTGATCGGCATCGGTGGGGAATAATCCGCAGAAAACCATCGGTTTTGCTTCTGTATAACCGGGTAAAGGCTCTTGTGCTGGTTTAGCGGTTAGAGTAATCGTATCACCCACCCGGGCATCAGCGACGGTTTTAATCGCGGCTGCCAGATAACCCACTTCTCCCGCGTGAAGTTCATTTACCTGTACCTGTTGCGGTGATAAAATTCCCAATTCATCGATCACAAATTCTTTACCGGAAGCCATAAAACGAATTTTATCGCCCTTTTTCACCCGACCATCCATGACGCGGAAATAGACAACTACCCCTCGATAAGCGTCGTAATAACTATCAAAAATTAAAGCTCGGAAGGGTTCTTCGAGAGTATCTTGGGGAGGGGGAACTAATTGGACGATCGACTCTAGAATATCATTAATACCGATCCCAGCCTTAGCCGAGGCCCGAATTGCCTCACTACAGTCTAAACCTACCACTTCCTCGATTTCCGCCGCGACTCGTTCCGGTTCGGCACTGGGTAGGTCGATTTTATTTAAAACTGGGATAATTTCGAGGTTATTTTCCAGTGCTAGGTAAACATTGGCTAAAGTTTGCGCCTCTACTCCTTGGGACGCATCCACAACTAATAAAGCTCCCTCGCACGCCGCTAAAGACCGAGAAACCTCGTAGGAAAAATCCACATGGCCGGGGGTGTCAATCAGATTGAGAACGTATTTTTGACCATCCTTAGCGGTATAATCCATGCGTGCCGCTTGTAACTTGATGGTGATACCTCGTTCCCGTTCCAAGTCCATATTATCGAGAAATTGTTCTTTCATCTCCCGTTGGGCTACGGTTCCCGTAATTTGCAGGAGGCGATCGGCGAGAGTTGATTTACCATGATCGATATGAGCGATGATGGAAAAATTGCGAATGCGAGAAACGGGAACGTCAGTCATCGTGGTTCACTGTTGGCAAAAGTCAGGGGTTTATAAAATTTTAGATTCCTTAATTCATTGTAGAGGTAAAGTCTCTAAGGCTGGAGCAAAAGCGAAAAGTAAAAGGTAAAAAAAGCTAAACTGCAAGTATAGTCAGGGTTTTGACCTTAGCTTCCCCTCTCGGCATCCACAGTAAACTATGGTAGGCTTGATTATGGTGACAAAATCAGGGAAAGGGCAATGGCTAAGGAAAGGCTCTATGATTTGTCCAAATCGGATTACTATAGATAAACTCTTGGATGAGAATCCTCGACTGACGGGTAGAATGATAGATAGCAATCATTAATAGAGCTTATGAACGACAATGCTACACCGACTCAGCGCACGGCGGAGAAAGTTGAAATCGCTATTCACCTTGACTCGGAAGTTTTAGACCAGATTAAACACCTGACTAACGATCCTAGTCGCATTATCGAAACAGCGATTAAACAGTGGCTAAGAGGAGAGAAACAACCGGATGAGGACTTAACCCGTCATCTTCGACGCAATCCCCCCGTACCACCCAAAGGGGAATGGAATGACTAAGATTTTTCAGTCTCTAATAGGTTATTTCCCGACGGAGAGACTGAAATATTTTCTTAGGTCAACCATTGACGGTAATTGAGATTTTTTCCCCAACTAAGCTAGTCATACTAGATTCGTTGAGTATAGGCTACATATCAGGACAGGCAAAAGGGGGAATAGATAATCAGTTTTTAATAAACGGATTTAGGATCATTTTGCTTGGGTACTGACAGGAGGAACAAAACTGATGCAGATAGAAATTCAAGGAGCCGATGCTATCAAAGTTGCTCAGGATATCCTAGAGATGGAAGGGGTGCAAGGCAGCTACGAAGTTATCTCCGAAGAGGAGAAAGAGGGAACCCTTGCTACCATCGCCACCATCATCGGCATTATTAGCGGAACAATCGCCATCGCTGAGAAATTGTACCAATTAAAGCGAAAAATTGACTCTCCTGAAACCCCGAAGATCGAACGAGTGTTAATTGTCAGCAAAAACGGCGATCGTCTGCTGCTCAAAGATGCTACCCCAGAGCAACTACAAAAACTCTTGGAACAAGAAAAATCATCAGAAAAATGGGTTTGAAACCCCGTCCTAAAAGCTATCCCTTATAGGGATCTTTCTTAACAATTGTTTCAGTAAGCACTCCAACCCTTATCCTGACTTGATTTCAGTTTTTTCTTTGTCAGTAAGGGTGTCAACAAGGAATATTACAAATTGTTAACCGAGTCTTGAAAGCCTTGTGCTACA
>NZ_JAJTDH010000042.1:0-41753 GCF_021300285.1 Microcystis sp. 49638_E5
TATTAGCACTTTGATAGGGATAGACACGAATGTAGTAGGTGCCTGCACTCAACTGACTGGTAATGCTCTCAGAAGCCGTACCACCGTTAGTAGAGGAGGCAATGACAGAACCGCTACTATTTAACAGTAGCACGTCCGCGTCGGCGGTCATTCCAGTTAGACCAAGATTAAAGTTACCAGAATTAGCGAGGGAAAAACAATAGTAATTGTTGGTATCGGTGCTTCCTACCCAATCGGTGTAACTGGTGGTGCTGGAACCGACTGTAATCGCTCTGGCAGTGGCGAGGGTATTGCCGGCTAGGTCAACAGAACTGGGAAGACCCACAAAACTACTTTGACCCGTTAAAAAATCACCGTCTTGAGGCCAAGAGGAAAGGGATTCGGATGATTGCCAGCGATTTTTCAGTTCTAGCTGGTATTCTTCCAGAGAATTGCTTAAAAAGTCAGAATCCAGTCCCTGGAGACTTTTGCGGACAAAAGGGGTAATCAAGTCGGAGCGTCCCAAACCTGATCCCACGCCAAGGGTTGGTAACTGGAAGATATCATCTAAAACATTGCTGTCTGATAGGTTGAAACTTTGGTCAAGCATCTTTTTTCTCCTTGAGTCAAGACTTTTAAGTAGGGAGGCAAAATTATTTGTAGGATGGGTTGGCGGTAGCGTAACATGAGCAGGAGTTGGGTTTCATGCTTCAACCGTTCGGCAAAAGCTCACGGCCGAAGTCCAACCTACGTTCATCTTATACTTAATTCCACCCACCCACTTACTCTATTCCATCATTAGTTGTAACCGAAATTCCGCACATTTTTATATATTTTTATATATTTTTATATATTTTTACATCACCTTGATGAAAATCAATAATTGTAGCTATAATCCTTCCTGCCAATGGGTTGTAAGCAATGTATTAGTAATAATTATCAAATTATCAATTGAATGATAAGAAATGCGGAATGTGGGTTGTAACCTATTTCCTGTAGCAAAAGTAGCAGGTAGCAAGTTATTGACACAAATCGCAAAGTATTTGTAACTAAATTTTTACGAAATAGATGTTGATGTCGCTTCCCTCCTGCGGGACGGCAAGAAAGGAGTGAGAAAATACATATAAATGTACTACCAGAGGTAGCATTAGCCCAAAATTCTGCGATCAATGCTTTAAAAAGGGAAAATGAGCTAAATTTCCCCCACAAGTAACCTCTATTAATCCCCACCCACTAGATAGGTATAACGCCGCAAACTGCGTTCATAATCCTGTAGGAGTAATTGGGATTCTTCCACAGTCATGCGATTTTCCTGCAAAGCTTGTTCACAACGAAGACGAATTCTTTCTAACAGGTCTTCCGCAGAATACTGCACATAACCTAATACTTCCGTGATCGTATCTCCTTTGACTAGATACTCGATATCGTATCCCTTGGGACTCATCTGAATATGTACCACGTTAGTATCGCCAAAAAGATTATGTAAATTGCCCATAATCTCTTGATAAGCACCCACCAGAAACATTCCTAGATAATAGGGTTCTGGAGAATGTTTCCCGTTTTTGTACTCCAACGGATGCAATTCTAAAACGGATTTTACGTCCCCGCGCAAATCGATAAACTGGGCAATTTTCCCGTCACTATCACAGGTTAAATCTGCGAGAATGCCTCTTTGGGTAGGCTCTCGATCAAGACGATGGATCGGCATAATTGGAAATAGTTGATCGATCGCCCAACTATCGGGAACTGACTGAAAAACCGAGAGATTGGCATAATAAATTGAGGCCATAATTTGCTCTAAGTCTTCCAAGTCATCGGGAACATAATCCTGTTGTCGGGCCACTTGCAGAATTTTGTGACAACAAGCCCAGTACAATTGTTCGGCTCTAGCTCGTTCCTTGAGACTGAGATAACCGAAATTAAACAGACTAATCGCCTCCTCTTTGAACTGTCCCGCATCGTGATAAGCTTCCTGATAATTGCGCTCATCGATACCCGTGTAGGTTTCCCAGAGATTACGGAGGATGAGGTGTTCTTTCCCATTGCAGGGATCGGGGGGATTTTGGGGAACCTCGCTACTACCCAGGATATCAAAGACTAACACCGATTGATGAGAAGCGATCGCCCGTCCACTTTCACTGATGAGAATCGGGGGTGAAATCTGGGCATCTTCACAAGCTTCCTTGACCTCGGCCACGATATCGTTAGCATAATTCTGCATATTGTAGTTTTTTGAGGCGTAGAAGTTAGTTTTTGAGCCATCGTAATCGACCCCTAAACCACCCCCCACATCGAGATAGGTCATATTTGCCCCTAATTTCGCTAATTCCACATAAATCTGACTAGCTTCGCGAATAGCATCCTTAATGACGCTAATAGCGGAGATTTGCGACCCGATATGATAGTGCAGCAGTTGCAGACAATCTAACATCCCCGCTTGTTCTAATTCCGTCACCACCGTTAGGATTTCCGGGACGGTTAAACCGAATTTTGCCCGGTCTCCCGTGGAACATCCCCAACGTCCCACCCCTTTTGTCCCCAGTTTCGCACGCACTCCCAAATGTGGGGCAATTCCTAACTGACGACTGACGCGCAGGGTTAAATATAATTCTTCCAATTGTTCGATGACAATCAAAGGCCGATGACCGAGACGAGTGGTCAAAAGAGCGGTTTCGATGTATTCTTTGTCCTTATAGCCGTTACAAATTAGCAAGGGTTGTGTTTTGTCATTTTTGCCGTTTAAGGCAGGTTCTAGGGTAGCTAAAGCAATCATTAGCTCAGGTTTTGAACCAGCCTCAAGCCCAAATTGATAGGGTTTACCAAAACGCACTAAAGACTCGACGATGTGACGGTGTTGATTGCACTTGATCGGATAGACACCGCGATAGACATTGGGATAATTATAACGGGCGATCGCTCGGCTAAAACAGGCATTCAGGCGCTCGATCCGATCCTCAAGGATGTCACTAAACCGAATCAACAGGGGTAAACCGATATTCCGCCGCTTAATCGCTGAAACTAACTCGTATAAGTCCAAAGAACCGCCCCTTTCTCCCTGGGGCGAGACGGTAATATTTCCTGCGGCATTGATCGAGAAATAGGGTTCTCCCCAGCCTTGGATGCGATAGAGATTTTCGCTATCTTCGATCGACCAATGTTTAACGGGGGCAACTTTTTCGAGGTTGTTACCGTCAGAAGGGGTCAGATCGACTGGAGATAATTGCCTTTCTTGTTTTTTAAGTTGAGTTTTACCCGCCATTGTCTATCGATCGCTCCTTGTGAGACTCCGATCTTCTATCTTAAGTCAGACTTCCTGTCTGCGACCAAGATTCTGATCATGATAGAATTTACTAGCTCTTAGGAGGCAGGATTCAGGATTCAGGAGACAGGAGGCGGTCGGCAGGAGATAGGAGATTATTTGTATTTTCTCCCCATCCCCCATCACCCTAGGGTTGATTCATAGTAGGGTTGATTCATGAATCAACCCTACCCATCACCCCCCGCAACGCGCACGCAGTGACCACCCTGTTCCCTTCTCCCCAAAAATTTTATAGTGAACCGCTTATGAATTTATTAGACTCAAAAGGACGTTTATTCGGTAAATTTAGCTTGCTTGATATCGGAGCGGCCCTAGTAATTTTATTGACAATTATCGGTATTTTTGTTGTCCCGGGGACGAGTGGTAAAAGTACGATCGCTCAAGTTACCAAAGAACCCATAGAAGTGGATGTTATTGTCCGGGGTTTAAGTGTTCTCAATCCCAATGCTTTGATTAATCAATTCAATACCGAGAAGAAAACTAATATTGTTATTCGTAATCAACCGGCTGGTCAAGTGGATATAAAAAATGTTAAACCTTTAGCGAGAAATGTCTTAGTTCCGCAGCCAGATGGTAGTGTGAAAGTCCTACCCGATCCCCGCACGGAAAACTATTCTCAAGATATGATCATGACTCTCAGTGGTCAAGCGGAAGTTACCGATACCGGTGCGGTTGTTGGCGGTCAAAAGGTGAAAATTGGCACTTTAATCGAGTTGGAAGGAGATAATTATAATTTCAACACCAGTGTTATCGATGTCCGTTTACCAAAAAGGTCTTAATCAGTGAGCAGTGGGGAATTATGAATTATGAATTATGAATTATGAACTAGGGAGCAGGGAGAATAAATAAAACCAATCCCCTGTCTCCTGAATCCTGCCTCCTGACTCCTGAATCCTGACGACTAAAAAACTGATAAGAGGATTAACTGCTATTTATACACCGCCTTTAGCTCGTTTGATCGAGCAGTTACAAAAATTACCCGGAGTCGGACCCAAAAGCGCCCAACGTTTGGCCCTGTATATTCTCAAACGACCGGAACAAGATGCGCTCGAATTGGCCCAGGCGATCGTAGCAGCGAAAAAACAAGTAGGATTATGTCAGGTTTGTTTCCATCTTTCGGCCGAACCGATTTGTGAAATTTGCCGCAATCCCAACCGAGAAACGGGGACTATCTGTGTGGTAGCTGACTCCAGAGATGTGATTGCTTTGGAGAAAACTAGGGAATATTCGGGCAAATATCACGTTTTAGGGGGTGTTATCTCACCTATGGATGGCATTGGACCGGATCAATTAAATATACAGTCTTTAGTCACCAGAGTCAGCCAGAAAAAAATTCAGGAAGTTATCTTAGCTATCAGTCCCAGTGTCGAGGGGGAAACCACGACTTTGTATATCGGGGGTTTACTAAAACCCTTCACTAAAGTTACCCGCATCGCTTTTGGGTTGCCCATGGGCGGCGATCTGGAATACGCTGATGAAGTAACCTTAGCGAGAGCTTTAGAAGGTCGTCGGGAATTATAGAGCAGGGTGTGAGGTTTTGATCAGGTTACTTTTTGGCGAATAATCGAGCATTTGTAATCTAAGATACAGTTTTATACTGCGTCTTATGCTTAGGTGCATAATTTGTAGCTGCAGAAATCTTTGGGCGGGAATCACGAGCAACTGCACGGGAGCGAGAGAGAGCGCTGTTAAATGCTTTAAAGGCCGTTCTAGAATCGCCATTTCGCCGAGACAGTCGCCGTTTCCCCAGATTTTCTAGGACGATTATTCGGCCCGACTACTCAAAGGGTTATTGAGATTGCTAGTGCCGGGACGTTTAACATTATGGGATTGTAGGAGTGAGATCGCCTGTTGGTACTGGGGATCATCCTTAGTTCCCAGCAAAGAAGGATCATCGCGGAAGCGCAGCTGTTGTTCCTGGGTTAACTCGATCTGCACATCGGGTTTAATGCCTTTTTTGTAGATATTTTCGCCGTTGGGGGGATAATAACGGGCAATTGTCACCGCTAAACCAGAACCATCGGAAAGGGTGTGTACCGATTGGACGGTACTCTTGCCATAAGTCGATGTACCTACTAAAGTCGCCCGGCCATTTTCTTTTAGTGCTCCGGCGAGGATTTCGCTGGCGCTGGCGGAACCTTTATTAACCAAGACTACTAGGGGTAAATCGGTAATAGCGGTGTTATTGGCGATAAATTGGCGATCTCCGCCCCGTCGATCGATGGTGCTAACGATTTTGCCCTGTTTCATCCACATACGAGCGATATCGACACTAGCAAATAGTAACCCGCCGGGGTTGCCCCGCAGATCGAGAACATAGCCGGATACCTGTTGTTGACTTAATTCCTCGATCGCCTGTTTCATTTGTTCGGCTGCGTGGGAACTAAATTCATCCAGTTTGATATAACCAACTTTCACCCCACCTTCCTGTTTAAGGGTATAGCTAACCGAGGGAATTTCGATATCTACCCGGGTCAAAGTCACTTCAAATACCCCTTGATCGGGACGGGCAAGCTGTAAACTAACGCTAGTACCCACTTCTCCCTGTAGTGCTTCCATTGCCTGTTCTAAGGTCATTAAAGCGGTGGGTTTGCCGTTAATTCTGATCAGGCGATCGCCGCTTTTCACTCCCGCTTCCTTGGCGGGGGATTTTTTCACCGTATCGACAACGACCAGATCGCTAGTGCGTTTATCGAGAGCTAAACGTACCCCAATTCCCGATAATTCTCCAGAAGTTTGACTGGTGAGGACAGAAAATTCCCTAGGAGTTAAAAAACGGGTATAAGTATCACCCAATTCCTTTAAAGCTTCCCGGATTGCCGTGTAAGCTTGTTGGGGATTAGTATAATTTCTGCTTAACAATTCTTGACGTTTTTTTTGCCAATCAATTTGATGAAAACTACGATCTACAAATTCATTATTAACAATTTGCCAAACCTGGTCGATGACCGCTTTCGGGTTATCTTCTAAGGGTTTTTCCCCTTTGGCTGCGGGGGTAAAGACCATCAGGGAACTAACTGCTAGGGTAGCGATCGCACCTCCAGATAGGAGTTTCTGCACGGAAACGAACGAGGGACGCGACTGGTTCATAAAGACAAAGCCAAAATAAGATTGACGTTTAGATAAAGCCATTCAAAAAGCGGGAGCATTTTGCCTTCGAGGGAGGTGAGGAGCGGTGTTAACTACGACTTTCGTATAGATAGGGGAGTTCCTTGTCTGGCTCTAATATCCACTATAATTCTACTTCTAGAAAATCGAGTAATATCTGGCGATGAATTTTTCCTAAAGAACGAGTCTGATTAATCTTCTCGGAATAGTATTCCCCTTGACGGATGGCAGCCTGGGGTAATAATGCTAAATCTTGCCCTTCCGTTTGCACTAATTTTTTTAATTCCAGGGTCAGGGGTACATGATAAAGATAACGGGAGAGATTATCATCGTTATAAGAGCGAAAATAGCGTAAACTAGGGGCTTCGTAGTTAATTTCTTCTTTTAACTCTCGTTTTAACCCTATTTCTGGACTTTCACCCGCTTCTAAGTGACCACCAAATAAACCCCACACCCCCGGATAGAGAATCGTCGGGATGTCGTCGCGCAACTGCATTAAAAAGCGACCGTCCTGTTCTAAAATCGCCAAAGCAACAAATATCATCAGTTATCAGTTATCAGTTGTCAGTTATCAGTTGTCAGGAGATTATTTGTATTTTCTCCCCACTTCATAATTCATAATTCATAATTCATAATTCCCACACCTAACCCTAGCTATTTCTCGCTTTGTTTATGGGGTAAAAAGAAAGCATCGAGGGGATCTGGGATGGGTTTAACCACTGCGGGGGGTTTGGGGGGAATCGCTTCCGCGACGGGTTGCGCGGGGGGATTGGGTTTAACGGGGGTAACGACGGGAGTTGCTGGGGGTTTTGTTTCAGCTGCGCTGGGAATTGTCACCTGTCGGGGATTTTCGAGGGGTTTAGTGGAGACTGGGGGAGAATTATTTTCTGGGGGTTTAACTTCTGAGGTGGGGGAAGGTTTAATTTCTGGGGACGGGGAAGGAGTGGGAACCGAATTAACTGCTACTGCATCCATCTGTTCTAATTCCACCACATACAATTCGTTAACGCTTTGGGAACCCTGGGGAATAACTTCAAAGTCAATTTTGCCCTTAATGACGATTTCTTCGCCTTGACGGGGTAATTTATTGCTATTGGTGCGAATCCAAATCTTGCCCGAACCATCCTGCAAAAGATAGGCTCCTCCCGCTAAAAAAGGGGCATAATTGCTCACAGTTCCCCTAAGATAAACTAAAGCACCTTTTGGTTTTTCCTGTAATTGCTCGATCGCTGTTAGGGGAGGATCACCGATGTAGGGAACGGCAATACCGAGGTCAGCAAGGGTACTACAACCGAATAACCCTAGCAATAATAATAAACTGCCGATGCGCCCTACACGAGTCTGAATAGACATTCTTGCTTTAACCTTAACGAGTGCGATTAGCCAATCTTTTTGACCATAGAATAGATCCGAAAGATTTTTGTTCTCGGTATTATCATAGAATGTCCGTAACTACTTGCCAAATTCTCGACGGGAAAGCCTTAGCTCAAAAAATCCAGCTTGGTCTAGGAGAGCGCATCCAGACGCTAAAATCTCCAATGGGAAGACCTCCGGGGTTAGCGGTGTTGATGGTGGGGGATAATCCCGCTAGTGCCGTTTATGTCCGCAATAAGGAGAAAGCTTGTACTAAAATCGGTATGGCCTCTTTTGGTCGTCATTTTCCAACCGATACAAATGAACTAGAAGTTTTAGCGGAAATTGTCCGTCTCAATCAAGATGAGCGGGTGGACGGGATTTTAATTCAATTACCTTTACCTAAGCATTTAGACGCGGTTTCCCTTCTCTACCAAATTGACCCGAAAAAAGATGCTGATGGTTTACATCCTCTCAATTTAGGCGGTTTAGTGCGGGGTGAGGACTGTATCCGCAGTTGTACTCCTGCGGGGGTCATGGCACTGCTGAAAGAATATAATATTCCCATAGCCGGTAAGCACGCGGTGGTACTGGGTCGCAGCATTCTAGTGGGGAAACCTTTAGCTTTAATGTTATTGGAGGAAAACGCTACGGTAACTATTGCTCACTCGCGCACGGAAAATCTGGCAGAAATAACCAGAAGTGCCGATATTTTAGTACCTGCGGTCGGTAAAGCGAATTTAATCACCCCGGATATGGTAAAACCTGGTGCGGTAGTGGTGGATGTGGGGATTAATCGCGTCGCTGACCGTTTGGTGGGGGATGTGGACTATGCTGGAGTTTTAGAAGTAGCTAGTTATCTTACTCCTGTACCGGGTGGTGTCGGTCCGATGACAGTGGCAATGTTATTAAAAAATACCTTGTTAAGTTACGAACGCAAGTTATAAATCCTCAGCTACCAGCTATCAGCTATTCAGTGATTCGGCTCTCTTGGGTTCGGTGGGTAAAATCTATTCTAAAATACAGTCTTGCTGGCGAGTGCGTGGAACGAACCACAAAGACACAAAGGACACAAAGATTGATCGCTTCTATATAAGTTAAACTAATCACACAAAGAATAAGAGGGCCGTAATTCTACCGATACAATCCTTGATTTTTTTTTAACTATGTTGGTAGAATTTTACAAAACTGAATAAACTAGGAGCTTTTCGGTCATGATCTTTATTATCCCGATTATTCTTGGTGCGGCGGCCTTAGTTACTGCTGGTGTGGGAGTTAGTGCTGGTGCTGATGGTGTATCCAAGCTACAAAAGGCGCAAAAAATTGGCAAAAGTGCCGAACAAAGATATAAAAAAGCCAACAAATCCCTAGAAAAAAAGTTTCAAGCTACCCAAAAATTTGCGGAAGAATACGGTCAACTGCAAATTAATGTCAAAATCAACACCATCGGCAGATTTATTAAGTTTATTAGCAGAATTGATCAAAGAATAGGTCAAAGACTTGGTCAAAATTCTTCCCAATCCCATCAACGCTTCTTAGAAGGGTTTGAGGGATTTTCTGCCGAACAATTCAAGGAATATAAAGCAGAAGTGTTAGACGCGCAAAGTTTGGCTGTGGGGGGTTTAAAAGTAGTGGGAGTCGCTTCGGCAGCCAGTCAGGGAACCCTAGGATTAATTGGTCTTTTCGGTACTGCTAGTACAGGAACAGCAATTAGTGGACTTAGTGGGGTAGCGGCTTGGAATGCTACCTTAGCATGGTTAGGAGGTGGTTCTTTAGCTGCCGGTGGTGGTGGTATGGCCCTGGGAACAGTGGTTTTAGGAGGTATTACCGTCGGACCTGCTTTAATGATTGGTGGTTTTGTCTTAGGAGGAGAAGGGAAAAAGGCCCTAACTAAAGCTATCGAATACGCCAAGGAAGTGGATAATAAAATAGCTCAGTTAGATAAAAGTAAGGGTTTTTTAGGACAAGTTCAGCGCAGAATTAAGGAGTTACAATACCTCGTTCATAGTCTGAATAGTAGAGCTATTCAGAGTTTAAATGAACTGGAGTCACGAGCTAATTTTAATCCTCATCTAGAGGAAGATGCAGCCAAGTTTCGGGAGGTACTGCTTTTAATTAAAGCCTCATCGGAAATCATGAAACTATCCATCTTAGACGACAAGGGAAAATTAACTCAAGCAACGGAAAATCTCCAAGAAAAGTACCGCCATCTCTTAAAAAACTAATAATTATTCTTGAAAATCTATGAATGTTATCAACTGGTGGATCGATATTTATCCTCTGGTGATAATCAAAAACTTTCCTTAATTTTAGAAGAAATTACCATCTTATTTTGCTCTATTTATTGGAGAATTTCAGTCAATTATCGACGGTAAAAGCCGCGTTAAAGGATGCTAATCACTGTTGGGAATTTTAATTAATTACCCCTCAATATCTAATACTAAATCTGGTTAGTAAAAACTGATTATTTATTCTCCCTTTTGCCTGAGTGCCTGTCCTGATATGTAGCCTATACTCGACGGATTTAGTATTACTTATATCAAGACAAAAAAAGGTGGGACTTGCCCACCTTTGTCACTAAACTATTGTCCTTGCTCCACTGCTGCCACCATCAATAAAGTCTTGAGGACAGAATCAGGATTAAGACTGATGGAATCGATGCCTAATTCCACTAAAAATTGAGCGAATTCGGGGTAATCACTGGGGGCTTGACCACAGATACCGATTTTGCGATTATGGGCTTTAGCGGTTTCAATGGCCATTTTCACCATGCGTTTAACTCCCTCATTCCGTTCATCAAAAAGATGGGCAACTAGGGCAGAATCCCGATCTAATCCTAAGGTTAATTGGGTCAAATCATTAGAACCGATCGAAAATCCGTCAAACACCTGAGCAAATTGGTCAGCAAGAATTACATTACTTGGTAACTCACACATCACATAAACTTGCAAACCATCAACCCCGCGTTCGAGACCATTTTTCGCCATTTCTTCAAGGACTCTCATCCCTTCTTCGGGGGTACGACAGAAAGGAATCATCGGAATCACATTAGTTAATCCCATTTCTTCCCGGACCATTTTCAGCGCCCGACATTCCAAAGCGAAAGCCTCGCGATAATTAGGATCAGTATAACGGGAAGCGCCGCGCCAACCGATCATCGGGTTTTCTTCCTTGGGTTCAAAGGGTTTGCCACCCAATAAATTAGCGTATTCATTGGATTTAAAATCGGACATCCGCACAATTACATCTTTGGGGTAAAATGCGGCTGCAATCATGGCAATTCCCCGGGCCAATTTATCGACGAAAAATTGGGGTTTATCCTCGTAGTGTTTGGTTAATTCGGCGATTTGGTCTTTTACGTCTCCTTCTTCCAATTCGTGGAATTTCAGCAAGGCACTGGGGTGGGCCTGAATATGGTTAGCGATAATAAACTCTAGACGCGCTAAACCGACCCCTTGGGCAGGAATATCGGCAAAAGCGAAGGCTTTTTCGGGATTACCGATATTCATGAGGATTTTTGTCCGAGTTTGGGGCAAATTGTCCAGGGGAGTTTCAAGAATTTCAAAGGGTAGCAATCCGAGGTAAACTTTCCCTTCATCCCCTTCCGCACAGCAAACGGTGACTTCCTGACCGGTTTTAATCGTTTCCGTGGCATTATTGCAACCCACGATCGCCGGAATGCCCATTTCTCGTGCGATAATAGCGGCATGGCAAGTACGACCACCCTGATTAGTAACGATCGCGCTTGCTTGTTTCATAATCGGTTCCCAGTCGGGATCCGTGCGATTGGTGACGAGAACTTCTCCCGGTTTAAAGTTGTTGATTTTATCTACACTGAGGATGACTCTGGCTTTTCCTTGACCGATTGCCGCACCTACACTCCGTCCCACCGCTAAAACTTGACTTCTTTCTTTAATTTCGTAGGATTTAAGGATATTAGCGGCTTTTTGTGATTGTACGGTTTCTGGACGGGCCTGAACGATAAAGAGTTCTCCCGTGATCCCATCTTTTGCCCATTCGATGTCCATGGGGGTGTAGGTTCCGCGCACTTGCGAGTAATGTTCCTCGATTTGGGTCGTCCAACGGGCTAAAGTGAGGATTTCTTGGTCGCTAATGCAGAATTGATCCTGTTCTAGCTTGTTAACTCGGATATTCTTGGTTAGACGCGATCCTCCATCATCGTAGATCATCTTGATGGCTTTACTGCCGAGGCGTTTGTCGAGGATGGGTTTGTAGCCGTTTTTAAGAGTGGGTTTAAAAACCAGATATTCGTCGGGGTTAACGGCTCCTTGCACGACATTTTCCCCTAAACCGTAGGCTGCCGTGATTAAAGTGGCATTTTTGAACCCTGTTTCCGTATCGATGGAAAACATCACCCCGGAGGTGGCTAGATCTGAACGCACCATTTTTTGGACACCGACGGAAAGGGCGACGGAAAAGTGATCGAAACCGTTATGATGACGGTAGGAAATAGCGCGATCGGTGAATAAAGAGGCAAAACATTTATGGCAAGCTTCTAAAACTCCCCTCACCCCTTGCACGTTGAGGTAGGTTTCCTGTTGTCCAGCAAAACTCGCTTCTGGTAAGTCTTCGGCAGTGGCGCTCGATCGAACGGCCACATCGATGGAATGATAGAGATCATCGCCATAACGTTCACAGAGTCGGCGATAGGCAATAGCGATCGCATGACTTAAATCATCGGGGAACGGTGTATTGAGGATTAATGTGCGTGCTTGTTTACCTTTTTCTTGCAGGTTCTGCACATCGTTTTCGTCTAAATCTTGGAAAATTTGTCTTAATTGTGCGTCTAGTCCGGCTTTTTCGACAAAGTGACGGTAAGCGTAAGCGGTGGTGGCGAATCCTGTGGGGACATTAATCCCTTTCGGGGTTAATTGTTGGATCATTTCGCCTAATGAGGAGTTTTTCCCACCGACTAATCCCACATCTTTGCTGTCTACTTCTTCAAACCACAGAATTAATGCTTGTTCTCTAGAGGTTCTCGCAACATCTTGTAGTAGCATCATAAGTATTTTTACCTCTGTAATCTATACTTTCAGTTTAGCTACATACCATCTTCAAAAATCCTTGAGTTTGATATTTATTTACAAAACTATATAATAGCAAACTCCGCCATGATCGCCCTATCTCTAAAGGGTTTAATTGTCTAGCTACTTAACACAAAAATTAATAAACTAATCAGGAGTCTCAACAGTAACTTTCCTCAATGATAGCCTTAGTTATCTCAAAATAGTTACAGCAGTTATCTCAATGGTGAGATAGGAAGTTTTCGTTTTGGGGAGTCGGTCGTCAGCAGTCAGGAGTCAATACCAAATTAGGTTATACTTTTTTTTACGAGAAGGGCTGTAATTTAGCAATACGTCACCTTCAGTTTTAGGCATTTTCAAGGTCTGATAATAGTTCTTCTTCTGTCAAGTCAATCATCCCTACGCCAAAATCGGTCAATCTCAATAAAAAATTAACCCTATCCACTCCTAATAAATTGGCAGCCATACCCGATAAAATACGTTTCATCTCAAAGAGTTTTACTACCATAGCCCAGGTTGCTTCTCTATCGAATTCCTCTCGTGTTTTTTGAAGAAAGTCGAGTAAATTTTCAGGATAATTTATTGTGACTTGTAAAGTCATCTATCGTGCTATATTTATCTAATTTTTTTAGGTTGGATTTCACCTAGTTTAGCTCCATCCAACCTAGATTTATTTATAGTTGTGTAATGGTGACATCAACAGTTTTAACCGTAGTTCCCAAACTGGATAAAGGAGGTTGAATTTCCTGTTCATTACCCACTACTAGAGTCACAATTTGATTCGGTTGCAGATATTGTTGGGCCACTCGTTGAATATCGGCAATTGTCACCCCTTTTACCGCTTGTTGATAACGGAAGATAAAATCTTGGGGATAACCATAGTATTCATAGGTCATCAATCGCGATAAATTTTGAGCAGGTTTCTCAAACTTAAAAACAAAAGAATTGAGAATAGCATTTTTAGCATCTTCCAATTCTTTGGCAGTAACGGGTTGATTGCGAAGGCGTTCGATTTCGCCTAAAATTGCCTTAATAAAAGGTACGGTGGCATCGGTGCGAGTTTGACCTCCCGCAATAAATAAACCGGGATAATCATAACGACTATTCCAGATACCATAGACAGAATAAGCTAATCCTTGACGGGAACGTACTTCATTAAATAAACGACCACCAAAACCGCTTAAAATCTCATTTAATACCGTTAAAGCGGGATAGTCGGGACTATCCAAACGACCACCAAGATGACCTAATAAAACGCTACTCTGGGTTAATTGGGGTTGATTGACAATAAAGACACCTTGAAGATTTTTTTGGGTTGCCGAAGGGGTGACAATTTTAGGGGCAGTTGCGGGATTTTTCCAATCGCTAAAAGTCTTATTGATTAATGCTTTCATCGACTGAGAATCAAAATCACCGACAATTCCTAAAATTATTTGGTCGGGACGGACATAGGTACGATAAAAATCGATTAAATCCTGACGATCAATATTAGCTAAAGTGCTATATTCTACAGTACGAGCGTAGGGGCTACTATCACCATAGACTAGCTTTTTAAACTCCCGACTAGCAATATCACTGGGATCATCATTACGTCGAGCAATCGCTCCTTTTTCCTGAACTTTAGCTAATTCCACCCTCTGACTTTCAAAAGCTGGGGAACGCAAAACCTCGGCAAAGAGATTAAAAACTGCTTCTAAATCTTCACTAAGAGCGCTAAAACTAGCAGTTCCAGAGTTAAGATCGATCGAGGTTTCTACGAGGGCTGCTCTTTGTTCTAATAATTGATTTAAGACATTAGAAGGATGTTTTTCCGTGCCACCGCTACGCAGCACGGTTCCAGTAATATCGGCTAATCCGACTTTTTCCCCCGGTTCTAATCTTCCTCCCGTCCGAATCATCGCCGTACCACTCACTAAAGGTAAGCTCCGATCCTCCACTAAATAAACCACCATACCATTATCTAGTTGATAACGTTCGTATTGGGGAACTGTAACTTCAGGAAGGGGAGGAAAAGTTAAATCGGTAAAATGTCGCGGGGTTTGGGCAATTGCCGGGGAACGAAAAGCTAGGACACCCATCAGGGTGATAATGATTAAACCTAGCCATTGTAAGCGTTTTTTCATGATTTGAGTGAAAATTATCGAGAGGAATAGATAAGAGGGAGCAAAAGGCAAACTTAGCCGCTTTTTGCTTTTTACGGTAGTCCTCAAGAAGTAATGATGATAGAATAGTCGCTAAAAATCAAGTGTCTCTCCGCCATGCCTAATTGTCCAAAATCCCCTACGGATCGGGGGGATCTAGTATTTTATCCATCACTATAATTCCTCTTTGGATTTATCATTACTTGTTTAGCACTACCAATTTCCATCAGATTCTTGAGTATTTTCGTTCCCCCTACAAACCCATTCTAAACTAGGGGTCGGCATTGCTGCTCTGGCAGCACCTCATCAAAATGAGGCATGGGCAAGGGAACCCTTTGTTGGCAAAACTTGTCGATACCTCAGTAACGTGAAAAGTGCTATAGTTAAGGGTTTGGAATGTCGGAACAGCAGCCGGTCGTCGAGAGATGATGTCAAATCCCGTCATACTTTATCTTTATTTCTGACCGGCTGCCTAGACAAATCAGAAAGTAAAAGTCGTGCGGATAGTACCGATAACTAAGGTGGAATTGTTGTTATTTGAGTTAGGAGAAGTAATCACGATTACCCCAGGAGTAAGGGCAATATTATCGGTAAGTTTCCACTCATAAAATCCTTCGATATGAAAGGAAGTATCGGGATCATTAGTGGAACTGCCATCATTTAATCTAATACTAGAACTAGATACCCAGGGCTGCATACCAACAATAATACCGGCCGTATTTCCTTCCTTAAATAAATCAGGAAAAGCCAAAGTTACCGCCCAATTCCAGATATCTAAATCCCCGCGTTCTAGTTGTCCATCTAAGGTGCTAAGGGTGATAGCTTTTGTGTAACCACCCCAACCACCGAGGACAAAACCATCGACAATTCGCCAACTAAATTGTAAACCCAAACTATTATTAATGGTCGGGACAGCCTCCCCGAATAGTTCTTCGGTGAAAAATCGGAAATTCGAGCGCTGACTTCCCGTTCCCGTGTCTAATTGGTTATAACCATGAAAGTAGGATAAAGCAATGCCAAAATTATCGTTTGGAACATAACCCAGCTGCCCTAGGGCAGTATAGGAACCGTTAAATAAACCCGCTCCCGGGTTAGGATCGTTAGCATCCCCAGCAAGATAACCGGCGCTGAATTGCAAAGCCCCATAATTACCCTGTAAACCGAGTCCAGTTTGTCCGGGGGCAAAATAAAGGGGATTGCGAGTACCAAAAGCGGAAAGCGCCCCACTAGCACCATCTCCATCCAAAAAGTTGAGGGTATTGGTAAAGTCATCTTTAGCACCTCCCGTCGCTTCTAACCAGAGTTGGATATTTTCCGTGACGGGGAAACTGTAGTTTAAAACTTCTACCAATAAATCGTTGCCGTCCGGTTGGGTAAAGGCTAAGGTACTTGCAAAAGTTCCCGTGGTATCGGCTAAATCGGCAATATTTCCCGTTGCTAGACGGGTATAGAGTAAATCTTTGCCTGTGAAGCTAGTATTTAATTCTAAACGGGCCCGATAACCAAAAGCTGGTACTTGGGGAATCCCTTCACCACCGTTTTTTTCTCCTGTGGCTACCCCATATAATGCCATCACCACTTCCCCGGTTAATTTAGTAGTGGTGGAAAATTGATTATTTTCCAGAAAAGCGACTCGATTTTCTAAGTTATCAACTCTAGCCCCTAAGGCCGCTAATTCTGTCTCGAATTCCTTGACTAATCGCTTGATTTTGTCTAGATCTTCTTTTAATACCGCTACTCCTTCTTGAATCAATCTTTCTAGGGTATTTAAGCAGGCATTCAACCCGGCGGCAAATTCCCAACGAGTTAAAGCGCGTTCACCGCGAAAAGTGCGGTCAGGATAACCTACTATACAACCATACCTCTCCACGAGACTTCTTAAGGCCTCAAAAGCCCAGGCGGTGGGAGAAACATCCCGCAATTGATTCACCGTCGTCACCTGTGCCATGGGGTTACTAGAGAGGTTTTCGAGACTATTAGCCAGTACCGGACCAGAAAAACCCAGTAATATCGCTGCTGTTAGGAAATTTTGCTTTATTTTCATTGCTGTCTCCCACACCTACAAGAATGATTATTATTCTCAGTATAATCAGGTTAGCAAACTTTTTCCAGTCTGGCACTATTGCTAATATTTTTCAAGTGTTACTCCAGATAAAATCTGAATTGCCTAGCATTTATCGGTTCAAATAAATCTTAAATGATAATAAAAGCAATAAGTAAATAATTTTATTGTTCCTAAAAACAAGATAGAGACGCTGCTGACAGCATCTCTAAATGATTATTTTTGGTTCAATTGAGGATAAAAAAGAGGTAACTAGCGCAATTCAGCGTTAAACTCGTTAAAAGAGCGTCTTTTTAACTCTACCGATTCTGATCGAGGCAGAAGCTCAAAAACCTTTCTTAAGACATCATCCACATCTTCATATTTAACATTGCCCAAACCATCATAAACCACTTTACCCTGTTGGTCTAAAACCACCGTTTGGGGAACCCCACCACGATAATAGTAACCCGGTTCATCGGGACGATAGGAAGACTTTAAGGGGATAGAATCGACAGTAACGGGGATAATACTGGCGGCGCGACCGTAAAACTCTTGAAAACGGGAGACAATCGCCGCAAATCGCTTACAATCACTACTATCATCCAGATAATAGACGATTATAGCTGGAATTTTCCGTTGAAAAGTTTCCGCTAAATTTAAACGCGGTGGTACGAGGGAACCATTACCCGCATAGACCACAAAAATATTACCATCGAGGCGATCATCATCGATCCCCGCATAGGCGCTAGGGGTTAGCCAAGGAGACAAACTCGTCAGAGCAACAATGAGAAAGACAAGAAAGATCTGAAGACGCAGCCGATAACGAGATTTCATGATCAACAGGGTTAGAATATTAAGACAATTTTTAGTTTGACATACCCCACGCCGTAAACAGACGTGGATTCTTCTAGCATCACTGCTGAGAATTTCTGGCTCAACGAGTCCACTTGAATTAGATTCCTGGCGAAATCCCACCCAGAGGTGGTTCTCTCCTCAGACTTTCGCTCCCTTACAGAAGCCTGTTTTCCTATGCCCTAGGATACAGTTCAAAACCTCTAAAATAATTGGTTTCTCTGGTACTTGACGCTTAGAGCTTTTACCTATAGGAGCATTCCCCTATAGAACCCCATAACTCTAGTTTTCAAGGTGCGTAATTCCCAAACCACCTCGCGAGTCATTGCCGCTAACTCGCGCTTTGCCGATACTTATTATGCCATTCTAGGACTACATCCGAGTGCCTCGGTGATCGAAGTGCGACGAGCCTATCGGGAACTGAGCAAACGATACCACCCCGATACTACCGAACTCAGCCCCGAAGTGGCAACGGTTAAATTCCAGCGTCTTAACGAAGCTTATGCCACCCTGAGTAATCCCGATCGCCGTTCCCTGTATGATTTACAGATAGGTTACTCGCGCTGGAATGTCATCCAAACTATCCCGGATGGCGATCAACCCATAGCTAATCGTAGCGCCTATCTCGATCCTACCGATCGCCCCCTATCTTCGGGAGAGATTTTTGCTTTGTTTATCTTGGCACTCACCCTGCTGGGCTGCTTGTTACTAGCGGTGATTATTGCTATGCTTCGAGGAGAGAATGCCGTCACTGTAGCCCAATTATTTTTGATTTAGATGCGATGAAGATTCCCACTGCTGATACTCCCCTCTATAATCATCCCTTACCGGCGATCGAAGCATGGCTAGTTAAATTAGGTTGTCGGAAAAATACCGAGAATATCCACTGTTGGACTGTGGAAAAACTGACATGGAAAGCGGAAATCTGCCTCGATATCGAAGAAATCACCGTTCGTTACTTTCGGGCAGCCAATGACGGCAGTGATATCAATCGCGCTTTTAAATACTCCCTTAGTCGCCAAGATATCGAATCGGCGGTTTTTTCTGGTCCCTAATCATTAGCCAAACTTTTGACTATCTAGGGCTTGCTGAATAAATCTAAAAACCTTGCTGGATAAGACTTTTAGACTTTTTGTCAATCCAAAAGTACCGGACCTGGGAGTGAGCGGGGGGAAAATTCAGGTACTTTTTCCCTGAAAATTAGGTAATTGACCCCCTCAAAATCGGTAAAACCCTACACCCTACACCCCACACCCCACACCCCACACCCTGCCCCCACGAAAAACTTTTTGCCGCAAACCCTATCTAAGATTACTCGTTAAGACAGCACCGGAGTTGGCAGCAGGGAAAGCTAGTCCGAGCATTTGTACTAAATTTGTCGAGATGCGCTGTCAATCCAGTACACTTGTTCAGCTTGAAATCAAAGCTCCCCCACAACTGGAACCGCTGCCGGCAGTGCAACCGTAGCAATAGGAAGCGGTTTGTACCTCTGCAATTAGATCTAAACTATCCGCTTGTAATAAATCCGACAGGGTTAATTTTTGGTCTTGACCGGTGCAAGCGGCCAGATCTTCCATCTGATTAAAATCGCAGTCATAGATATTACCCAAATAATCGATCGAAAGCTGATTACGACACATCAAATGCTCGACAGTATCGCCATTAAAATGGTCTTCGAGGAATTGAAGATAGGGTTGATAGAGTTGCCGGTGTTCCAGATGGAAACGGGTTCTTCCGACGGGTAGGTTAGTGATAGTAAACAGATTGTTAAAAGAAATATTAAAATGTTCTTGCAAGAACTTTTTGTAATCCCGTGTTAGGGATACCTGATCCGGTGTAAGAGAAAAATTCTCTGACTTAGGAATCTGGGGATTATAGACTAAATCCACAATCAAATTCGGCTCTTGAGCGTAGCCGAGACGGTTCAACCATTGTAAAGCAGCAATCGATCGATCATAGACTCCCAGACCGCGCATTTTATCCACATTATCGGCAAGATAACAGGGTAAAGAAGCCACCACCCGCAGCTGATGGCCCGCGCAATATTCAGGAATATCAGTAAATCCTTTCTCGAAATAAATAGTTAAATTCGAGCGCACAATTACCTGTTTCCCAGCTTTTCTAGAGATTTCCACAATTGGCTTAAAACCGTAGAGCATTTCTGGAGCGCCGCCGGTCAGATCGACGGTTTTAATTTGGGGAAATCTTGCGATCAGTTCGATAATTTGTTCGCACACTTCTGGAGTCATTTCTTCGGAGCGAACTGGACTTGCTTCCACATGACAATGGCTACAAGCAAGGTTACATTTTTTTCCCAAATTAATTTGCAGAACCGAGATTTTTTGCTTAGTTAAAGGAGTTTTTATTTTCTCAACAAAAGGGGTCATGGGAGAGTAAACAGTAATCAGTAAACAGTGAACAGTAAACAGTGACCAATCACTAATCAATGATAACTGATAATGGATGAGTTTTTTGTCAATGGGTAACTCCTAACTCAGATAAACTTGATTTTTCTCTTAGTTGCCAGGGGATAGATCAGAAAGATTAGCTGATTTTTCTTGCCAATCTTGACCAATTTTAATCGTCACATCAGAAGCGAGATTTCCCGTACTTTCCACCAAAACTTCCCCGACACCAAGGCTATTATGCAGGGCAGCAGCCAGGGAATCATCCCCTTTTTGAGCAATAATTTTGGTAGTTTCTAGAATTGGCGATGAAGACTTAGAGACAAAAACATTTTCATAACCAAACGAGCGCAGATATCTGACTAGAGTTTGCACCGCTTCTGGATTATCGATGCTATCTTCCACAGCTATGCGAGTCGGTTGCGTGGTTTCTTCGATGTCAGCGATAAAAGAGCCGTGGTTAAAATGTTGAGCCACTAGCTCTTGAATTTTACTTTGATTGGGCAACCAATAACTGATCCCTTGCCGACCATCACCATTAAAGTCTCCGGGTAGCAGTAGCATCTGCACATCAGCGCGCTGAGTTTTGGATGCAAAACCAGCTAGGGCGAGTAACTCCTCTAAACTGAGATTAGTATCGATATGGGTGCGGATAACCTCGATAATATCGGGAATTTTCAGTAAAGTTGCTGGTTTTAGGGTTTGTTCTACTAAGGACCGCATTAATTGCTGTTGTCGTTGGATACGACCGATATCGCCGTTAGCATCGTAACGAAAACGGGCAAACTGGAGGAATTTCTCGCCGTTGAGGTGTTGTTCCCCTTTTTTCAGGTCAATGTAGAGGTGTTGACTAAAATCTTGATACTTCATGTCTTTGGGAACATATACCGTCACCCCCCCCAAAGCATCAATTAATTTTTCCACACCCTGCACATTAATGCGAACATAGCGATCGATAGCCACTCCGTCCAAAAGATGACTAACCGTTTCCGCCGTTAAAGCCGGTCCACCGAGGGCGTTAGCTTCATTGATTTTTTTCTCCCCGTAACCCTCGATATCGGCGCGGGTATCCCGGGGGATGGAAAGCATGGTTAACTTCTGTCTTTGGGGGTCAAAACGCAGTAACAGCATGGTATCGGTTAAACCATCCAAGGAATTAACCGGGGCATGATAACCCAGATCTGGGGTTTGTGCCTCCTTGACATCGGATGTCAACACTTTCGCGCCAACTACCAGAATATTAACGGGGCGGTTGAGGGCGGGAAGTTGCAGATTTTCATAGGATATGGCCTGTTGATTGTTAAAAGCGGCGGCTTCTTCGGGACTAAGAGCAGCTTGTCGCAAAGGTGTGGAGGAGAGAGACACAGCTAACATAGCCCCCGCCGTAGCGGAAACTAGGGCGCAGCCAGTTAAGCCTAGGGCTGTCAGGAACCATTTACCCGACAATCGCCGCTTTTTAACAGGTTTAGCCGCTAATTTGCTTGATTTTCCGCTTTTAAGCCTTGATTTCGTCTTATTAACCACAAATTGCCTCACACAATCACTAAATATCTCCCTAAAACCATATTTAAAGAGATAAACTATTTGTTTTCTCAGATAACCGGAAAAGATTATTAAACTAATCGGGTTTTCTAGAGAGTTAGCAGATAATATAGCAGAATTTTTCCTTATAGTTCTTCGGCATCGCAATTTTGTCGAAATATCTAGGGTTTGTTTCGTGGGAGCGGGGTGTGGGAATTATGAATTATGAATTATGAATTGGGAAGCGGGGAAGCGGGGAAGCGGGGAAGTGGGGGAGTGGGGGAGTGGGGGAGTGGGGAAATTGAACTAAAACCGCAACACCCCAACCCCTAAAACCTGTCTCGGAGTCTCCTCATTGGCTGATTTTTTTGTGCAGAAATAACTTTTGTGGTCGATTAAATAACCGATTGATCAACCAACCGTCGGTTTTTTGCAGACGATAACCGCTACTTAAGTACAGTGACTGGGCTGCTAGATTATTATCGAGAACATGGAGGGAAAGTTCCTCAAAACCCCATTCTCTAGCGATCTGTTCACACTTGAGCAGCAATCTCCGGGCCAGACCGGCACGCCGGCGATCGGGACTAACGGCTAAATTAGAAATATAAGGAATGGGAACAGCTAAAAAAGAACTGGATTTTAAGCTGATTTCCGCCGTAGCGACAATAACTTCCTGAGGACCCGTGGCGGTGACACTGGTTTGACTGACTACCAGACAGTGATAGTAAGGGGTATCACCGCGTAATCGTCCCCGTAAGTCCTCGTAAATGCCTAATTTAAAGATAGGACGCAGAAAAGACCAATAATTGGCCGTGGGGAAAAAACTATCGGCGATAATCTCCGCCAAGCTTTTGAGATCTTGGCTTTGGGCCAAACGCACCTCGACGGTAATGGCGGCAGTGTCACCGGTCGCTTCCGAGTCGGAGGGATGAGACAATAGGTATGAGATAAAACAGGAGTCCACTTTAATCACAGGAGTCGGCAGGGAAGATGGGGATGGCAGTCCTTATCTGGGAAAGGTAAATAGGGGTGGGAGCTAGTTGGGAGAATCAAGCATCTATCTTAAGGAGAATCCCGCAATTTTTCAAGACTACTGAATCAAAATCTCATCTATTCTACTGCCTATAGCCCCAGTTGGGGGAAAGACCGCTATTTTTCGGGAATTTTTTTTGATCGCCGGGCCATGGTTAAGATGGAATGATGCTGGTCAGAACTAATCTCTTTCTTTTTGGGTCAATTAACTATATTCTTTAATCTAATCTATCCTCCTATCCTCTCTATGATCAAAGAAATTTCCGCTTATTTGCAAGTGTTCCGCAGTCAAAAAATGGCGGCTTTGTTATTCTTAGGTTTTGCTTCCGGATTGCCCTTATTTCTCACCAGTCGCACCCTGCAAGCTTGGATGACCACCGAAGGAGTTGATCTGAAATCGATCGGTTTATTTAGTTTAGTTACCCTCCCCTACTCTCTCAAATTTCTTTGGTCTCCCTTGCTCGATCGCTATGTTCCTCCTTTTCTTGGTCGTCGTCGCGGTTGGATTTTAATCGCTCAAATTTGTTTAACTTTAGCGATTGGTTTTATGGCTTTTCAACAACCAAAACAATCTTTGGAATTATTGGCAATTAATGCTTTACTGATCGCTTTTTTTAGTGCCACTCAAGATATTGCCTACGATGCCTATCGCACAGATATTTTAGAAAAATGGGAGATGGGTGCCGGGGTAGCGATCGGGGTTTTAGGTTATCGTTTGGCTTTAATTTTAACCGGTTCGATCGCTTTAATTTTAGCCGATCACTTTCCCTGGCCTCTCGTCTATCTTTTCCTGGCTGGATTGATGGCTTTAACGATTATTTGGTCTTTTTTCGCCCCGGCTACTCCCCCTAGGGATGATACTCCTCAAACCCTTTTAGAGGCGGTTTGGTTGCCTTTCCAAGAGTTTTTTCAACGCTATCAAATAGGTCAAGGAATCGGCATTCTCGCCTTTATTGTTCTCTATCGTTTAGGGGATGCTTTAGTTAATAATATGGTGACTCCTTTTCTCTTAAAAACTGGTTTCAGTCAAACCGATATCGGGGCGATCCAAGGCGGCATGGGCATGATAGCAACTATGGTGGGAGTTTTATTAGGTGGCTCCCTGTTAAGTCGTTGGGGAATTAATCGATCGCTCTGGATTTTTGGCGGCTTGCAAGCTATTAGTAATTTAGTCTATTTTATTTTAGCAAATTTAGGGCAAAATTATCCTTTTATGGTCTTGGCTATTAATATTGAAAACTTCTGTGGTGGCTTAGTCACTGCCGCTTTTGTGGCTTTTTTAATGAGTCTTTGTAATGCTCGTTTTACCGCTACTCAGTACGCCCTTTTATCAAGTTTAATGGCCTTTAGTCGCGATATTTTGGTGGCTCCCGCCGGAGTTGTAGCCGAGGCGATCGGTTGGCGGTGGTTCTTTTTAATCACGGTAATCGCCGCTTTACCCGGGTTAGCGTTATTGCCTTTATTTGCTCCTTGGCAAGAGCAGGATTAAGCTAATTTATGAGCTAGGAAGTGATGATTTATTCCTCCGATTTTACTCGCATAACTACTAAAGTCATATCGTCACTACTGTCATTTCCTAACCCAGTAAAAGCGGCCACTTTCCCAAATAAATATTCGAGAATTTGTTCGGGATCGGTGTACTGTTGACAGGCTTCTTTAACTGCCGATAGCCAATTTTGCTGATCAAATCTTTCCCCTTTCGAGTTAACTGCATCGGTAAAGCCATCGGTATAATAGATCAGCGTATCTCCCGCTTCTAATTGCACTTGGGCATCATCATAGATAGAATCGGCCTCTAAACCAACTAATGTCCCTTCCGTGTCAAGAGACTCTAACTCTGCCGTTTTAGCCCGCCACCAGAGGGTGGGATAATGGGCAGCATTACTGTAGCCAAGACGCTGCGTCAGTGGATCATACTCGGAATAAAATAATGTCACGAAACGATGAGAATTATCGAGATCGGCATACATAACCCGATTGAGATGACGCAAAATCTGGGCCGGGGAGTGACGATTTAACACTTCCGCTCGCAACATTCCCCGGGTCATGGTCATCAATAATCCTGCTGGGACACCTTTACCCATGACATCACCGATGACTATACTCCAAGGAGCGCTACTGGCTTCCCTTTCCGCCTCCGTTGCCGGTTTAAATTGATCGTAGTTGCAGGGGATAAAATCATAATAATCGCCACCAACGCGATTAGCCGTTTTGCAGTGGGCTGCCAATTCTACCCCCTGAATTTTCGGACATTGCCGGGGTAAAAGACGATTTTGGATTTCGGAAGCGATTTCTAACTCTCGATCCTGACGTTCCTTGGCCCGTAATTCGATCGTTAATTCATTATTAGCTATAGCTACCGCCGTTTGATCCGCCACTAGCTGCAACAGTTTACGACGGGTGGGGGTCCAACCATAATCGGGATCGCGACTGAAAACGTATAAACGTCCCCGCTCACTATTTTTTACTAAAACAGGTGTACTATAAACCTGCGTACCCTGTCCGAGAGTTTGCCGGATCTGATGGTCGAGACTGTCGAGAAGCGATCGATTATTTTTGTTCTCAAGTGTCGCTTCTTGGTTTAATTGTCGGATAATTGCCTCTAATTGTCGGCGTAGTTCCCCATTAATTTGATTATCTTGGCAATGGAGTTGATCAAGCGCCACTTGACCGTTATTTTTGCTCAAAATCAATGCCCCTCCCTCCGCGTCTGCCACTCGTGCGGCCATCAAGGGGGTAAGATCGAGGAATTGGTTTAAATTATTGAAACTCCGCAGGGCAAAACCGAGGGAACTTAAGAGATTTTGAACTTTGTTTTGTTCGCGATATAAACTAGCGACCAACTCTTTTAAGGCTAAAATTGGCTTGATATCGGTACTTTGATCGCCCATATTGACGGTGGGAGTGGTGAGGGTGTCGCTCGGTTCCGGCTCAGAAAGCATAAAATGATTTTTGTGGCGGTGACATGATTATAGCTAGATGGTCATTGGCTTATGACCTGTTTAAGTTTAACAGTATAGTCGATCTTTTCCTGACTGCCACAATTTAATCCCGATGTTTTACTATTTCTGTTTTTTCACACCTAAGACTGAGGCTGATAGCTTGACCTTATAATAATTAGAAGTATTTAACTTGATCCATTGACTTTATGACCTTGCCTCTCGATGTTCCCACGGCGATTAATCAACGTCGTTCTATTAAAAATTTTACCACCGATCCGATCGCTCCGGAACTGCTGAAAACCCTAGTAGAATTAACCGTTGCCGCACCTAGTAGTTTCAACATCCAAGATTGGCGAATTATTTTAGTACAAGATGAGGCACAAAAGGCCGCTTTAGCCGAGGCCGCTTGGGGACAAAAGCAAATTATCCAAGCGCCGGTTACTTTTGTTTTCGCTGCCGATGCTGCCGCAGGAGGAGGAGATCTAACTCCTATCTATGAACAGGCTCTCAGTACAGGTGCCTGGAGCGAAGGCACGGTAAAATATTTCAAACAGGCAATCCCGGGATTTCAAAAGGATTTGGGCGAAAAAACCCGGGAATACGCGATTAAAGATGCCATGATCGCCGCTACTCATCTGGTTTTAGCTGCTGAAAGTCTCGGTTTATCTAGTTGTTTTCTCAACGGTTGGATCGAGGACAAGGTAAAAGCTGTGATCGGTGCTGCCGATCATCCCCATCTGGCGATCGCTGTCGTCGTTCCCATCGGTTACGCAGCGGAACCGCGGCTTAATCCGGGGCGTTTACCCTTAGATTACAATGTTTTTGTGGATCGCTTGGGTAATCCCTATCAAATCTGAACTCTATTAACTGGATTCAATCTTGTTTTAATCGCTGTTTTGACCGGTGGTTGAGTAGTTGCTATCGGTTTCGGTTGGCAGGGGTTGGCGTTGCTGATTTGAGATAGGAATCTTCTGGCAAACTAACTTTTAGATAGGATGGCACGGTTGACATTCATAGCTTGATTCAGCAACGCCTTGTATTGTGGCAAAATTAACAATTTAATCTGCATCAAGCTGCGCTAATACTGCCGACATCGATCTTAATTTTTTCACAAGATATAAGGTTAATTATTTGTATAAGAAGTCCCTAAGAACCTTATTCATACCAAATCTCAGAACTTCCCGCACATTTTTCGTCTCTAAATAACCATTGTTGAAACACTTGTTCTCTCCCATCATGAGGGGCAACAATCTGATAAACTTTTAGGTATTTTTTAGCAATTCTCTGGCTGCCCTTGCTGGTTAATTTATAACCTAACAAGTTTAAAAAATGACGAATAATCGTCAGAGGACGGGAACTATTAGAGAGGTTAATCTTGGTGATAGTTTTAATCTCGTTACGGTTTTTAATGGCGATTTCGGCCATTTTTTGTAAATCGGCATCATGATTATTTAATTCTCTTTCAGGGTTAGCTAATAATACGGGAATTCCCAACAATTCTAACGTCCCGATAATCACTCCTAATTGACTACTATTAAAATCGGGAATAAATAAACTTCCGTGACCTGATTCTATCAGTTTACGCGCAATTAAAGCATCTCGATCACACAAAAATTGTCGCCCAATTGTCAAAAAGTAATGTAGACGTAGTTCTTGATACCATCCTTGATCATCTTTAATCACTAATTGCGGTGTGACGGGGATTCCATAGCGTTTGTATAGGTCATATTTTCTAAGAATTCTCCTTTCTTTTACTGACTTAACTAACTGTTTTTTTAGCAGACGACACTCTGATTCCGTTATCTCAGCTGCGTTGGCAATCGCATCGCATTCAGAACGATAATTATGTTCCATAATTTCTTCAATTGCTTCCGTTAACTGATTAGTTATCTCTAGTTCTTCTTCCTGATTTCGTTCTTTAATTCTATGACCTTCTGCTTGTAAAATTCCTAGAATTGACTGACGATAATTAAGCATACAAGCATTTACTCGCACGGCCATTTTTGCCCAGCAGAGGAGAGATTCCGCTTGAAAACTTGTATCTAAATCCTCCAGAGATTCTAAATCTGATTGGTGTAGTAAGCGAATATTAACCTCCGTTAATCGGTGTCCAGAGGTGAGAAGTTTCGGGATAGAAGTGGAACCATTACCCACCTGATTAAATCCGTACACTGCTGACCAAATATAACGAGGAATATTCTCTCTAATTCTCCCTAAAAATTGAGCGATAGAAGTGGGAGTTTGAATTCCCTGTGCTAGACACCAAACCGAGGAAAAGTGTTGCTGAATATCAATACTAATTCCCGTTTCAATCGCAGGACTAGCTAGAACTATATCATAGTTAAGTAACAACTGATTTAAATTGCCAATCGCTTGATAGGCAGCGTGACTAGAATCTTGCAATGACTCTGAGTCTATCCGCAGAACTTTCTTATGAGGAAATTGCTTTTTTAGATAAGATTCTAGGGTAATTGTTCCCCATTTGCTAGTTAATTTTTGTGCTGATAGACAAACAAAGGGTTTTCCTCCGTCTTTAATATGTTTGACCAAATCATTAACTAGCCGTTGGGGAGTATTATCGGAGTAGTTATAAACTCGCCAAGCTTCCTGATAACTTGGTTTCCACTCGTTACTAATCAAGAAAGTTTCTAGTTCAATCGCCGCTAGAGAAGTTAAATAATCTAGGGAAATATCACTTAAATCAGCATCAGCAACTAGGACTTTTCCCCCACTGCTGACCACAGTTTGCAGCAGGGACTTTAAAGACTTTAAAATTGCTACACGATTAGCTTTACAAGTATCCCCATTTAACCCATGCCATAGGACTTGTTCGATCTCATCAATAATAATAATAGCTCCTTGCCAATCTTCCGCTTGAAATTTTGCTTGCGATTGGGGATGGAGAGAGTCAATACATAAACCATAACCGTAAATTTGTGCCGCAGGATTATCTCTAATTTTGCTGATATAGTTTAAACCAAAGCGTTGACACAACTCCTCTACCAGTTTCACCCGATGACCAATAACTAAAACTTTTTGTTGATTGGCAACAGCCTGTTTAACTATTTTAGCTAAAAACTCAGTTTTTCCCGTACCTTTAGCAGATTTAATCGCCATTAACTGCGCTGATGTAGGGATAGAAATATCTGGCAAGTAACGGCTATTTAACTCTAGATGAGGTGAGAGAGTTAAACTATTTAAACTCGCTGCTTTCCAAATTTCCCAAGAGGTAGCTTTTTGATAGATTTGTTGAAAGTAATCTTCTCCTCGATTGATTAGTAAATCATCCACCCCTTTACCGTCAGCAGCATCCCAAGTAACTACCTTTACCTCACAGTTAGCCTGACTGAATAGATAACCCATTCTCTGTAAAGCTAAATTAACCGCTTGCTGGGTTTTCGGTTTAGTTTCTTGATCGAAAACTAGATAAATCTTTCGTCCCGAATTAGCTAATTTTTCTAGCTGCGGAATTAGATGAGATTTGCCGATTCTCCTACCTAATTCGTCCTTGGGAGTACGATAACCATTGTGAATCCCGGGTAAGGCAATTGTCACATAACCTGCTGTTAGTAATGCCCCCGCTTTTTTCGCCCCTTCCGTAAGACAAATAGGTATCTCTGGATGTTTCATCACCCAGGACCAAAAACCGAGATCCTCTTGCTTATTATCCACTTCTTCAGTTAAAATACTAACACTGATAGACTGGGCTATTTTTTGCCAAATTTTCAGGGGAATCCGCAAAGCAAAGACTCCCGTAGGGGTTTGGGGAGGATGTTCGTACTTAATCGGTTTAGCCTCATCGAAGCTTAAACGGGGAAAATCGGGCTTAAAACAGCCCCAAGGGTCATAATTGCCCGTTAATAAGTCAATTCCTGAACACCACCAACCTCCTTGACTGGTATGTTCATAACGCTTGAGAATACTATCCCTAACCCTGCCATCATTGCGTCGCGGTAATTCTTGGGAGTAGAGTAGGTATTCACTGGGAGATAGCCCCGCTAAACCGGTGACATTGAGAGCGATTAACTCCGCATCCACCCCGCTATCACGCCATTCTTCTAAATATTTCATCCTTGTCCTCTACTAGCTAGACGCTATATATAGCGTTTTTGTCCTATTATTCTAGCGGTAAGCCACTAAATAGCGAAAAGAGAAAATTTACTCTCTCAGAGGTTCTCAGAGGAAATTTGACTTTTAATCCACTCTTGTCTTAAATTATCGAAAAGTTAAGAACAAATAAAGTCTCACCATAACCTCCTCAGCAGTCAGTCTGTTTTGCTATCAAAGAAAAAGCTTTTTGTCAAGCATACAAAAGAACCACTTTGAGAGAGAATCGAGAATTTTTTGCGGAAAATGTCATCCAAAACACTGTTTTGGGGAACAAAACAATCCTGGTTATACCACATATAGAGTGATAAAATTATTTAACACGCTAGATGTTGTGTTTTCCCAGAAAATCTGATAGAATGCTCTAGTACAAATAGATTAATTTGTCAAGTTTTTTTAACGCCGCAATTTCCCAATTATGCAATCGAAGCCCTTGACTACTGCCGTTTCCATTCACAAAAATAACGAAGTAATACCCTTTCGTTCTACCCCTTTAGCTAATATGGGCAGCCATGCAATTAGAGTGATTCGGCGCGATGGTTCCACCACAAGCTTAAATATCGGCAAAATTCGCGACGTGGTAGAGTGGGCTTGTGAAGGTAAAAAAGTCAATTCAATCGCCTTAGAAGCGGGTTTAACCACACGCCTGCGGGATGGGATTACCACTAGGGAAATACAGGATAATTTAATCAATTGCGCCCTAGAAATGTGTAGTCCCGAGGAACCGGATTGGCGCTATGTGGCGGGAAGATTGCATATTTGGAGTCTTTGGAAAGATACCTTAGTAGTGCGGGGTTATCAGTACGGAAATTACGAGAAAACCGTTAAAACTCAAGTTAAAAATCGCCTGTACGACGAAAGAATTCTCATCTATTCTGAGGCAGAATTAAAAGAAGCTGGTTCTTGGATTAATCCCGATTGGGATATCGATTATGATTACGCCGGGGCATTGTTAATCACTAGCCGTTATTTACTCAAAAATGAGTTACCTCAAGAGGCATTATTAACCTGTTCCTTACTGCTTGCCATTGTGGAAGAACCAGCTAATAGACTCCACTGGGCGAAGAAATTTTATCAAGCGATTGCTCAAAGAAAAATCTCTCTTGCCACCCCAATTTTAGCCAATTTACGCACTCCCAAAAGTTCCCTAACCAGTTGTTTTATCCTCTCCATTGACGACAGTTTAGAAAGCATTTTCGACGAGATTACTAATGCTGCCCGCATCTCAAAAAATGGTGGCGGTGTCGGGGTGAATGTGAGTAGAATTCGCGCCACTGGTAGCTGGGTAATGGGGAAAGCTAATGCTTCCGGGGGGATTATTCCTTGGATTAAATTACTCAACGATACAGCTATTGCAGTAAATCAGGGGGGAAGACGCGCCGGGGCAGTAACTATCGGTGTTGACATCTGGCATTTAGATGTGCCAGAATTTCTGGAAATGCAGACAGAAAACGGTGATCAAAGACGCAAAGCTTATGATGTTTTTCCCCAATTAGTTATCACCGATGAATTCATGCGTCGGGTGATAAATAAAGCCGAGTGGACATTAGTAGATCCCTACGAAGTTCGCAATAAATTAGGTATAGAATTAGCGGAACTATGGGGGGAAGAATTTGAAGAGGCCTATCGTTTAGTAGAAGCTAATTTAGATAAAGAGATTCTCCTCTATAAAAAAATCAATGCCCGGGACTTATTTAAAACTATCATGCGTTCCCAAGTAGAAACAGGAATGCCCTACATTGCCTTCAAAGATACCATCAATCGCGCTAATCCTAATAAACATGATGGCTATATCCCCGGTGTAAATTTATGCACGGAGAGTTTCTCGAATGTCACACCCGATAAAACTGCCCATTGCTGTAATTTAGTTAGCCTTAATTTAGCCAACATCGACAAGGAAGAAATCGAGTCTAATTGTCAAATCGCTGTCAGAATTCTCGACAATACTATCGATATCACTAACCCTCCCTTTGATAATGCTAAAAACCACAACGATAAATATCGCACTATTGGGGTAGGGGCGATGGGATTGGCTGACTGGTTAGCTAAACGGAAATTATCCTACAATAACCTGTCAGAAATTAGTAATTTATTTGAAGAAATTGGCTATTGGTGTACCTATTCCTCGATGGAATTAGCCAAGGAACGCGGCGCTTATCAAGCTTTCTTGGGTAGTGAATGGAGTCAAGGTAAATTAATCGGAGCAAAACCACTGGCATGGTTTTTAAATAACGCAGTGCAACCGCAAAGATGGCAACAATTAGCAACAGATATTCAACGATTTGGCATCCGTAATTCCCATATTACCGCCATTGCTCCTAATACTTCCTCTAGTTTGGTACAGGGATGTACCGCTAGTGTTTTGCCGGTTTATAGTCGCTTTTTCTACGATAAATGGGCAAAGGGAACCGTTCCCATCGCACCGCCTTTTATTGAAGAAGCTTTCTGGTTTTATCCAGAGAATAAAAATCTCGAACAACAGCAAGTGGTAAAAGCGATCGCTACTATGCAAGAATGGATCGATACGGGGATTTCTATGGAGTTATTATTCAACCTCAATGAAGGGGTTTATTTCCCCGAAGAACCCAACCGTTGTCTCACAGCCAAGGATATCTTTGATACCCTAGTTATGGCCTGGGAATTGGGGTGTAAAGCGATTTATTATATCCGTACCGTACAAAAGGACAATTTTCGAGAGTCTGACGATAGTTGTTCTAGTTGCGCTAATTAAGGTTAACTTCGGTGGGTAATGCCCACCTTATTTTTTTCAGATCATTTAAAATGAGTCTTATTCATCACCTAATCACAGCCATGAATAAGACTTTATACGAACAGGATTACTATCTCTGGATAGAGAAAACTATTCATTTATTAGAAAATAATCAGTTTTCTGAGTTGGATTTAGATAATCTCATCGAGGAGATTAGCGACATGGGCAAAAGCCAACGGCAAAGCTTAAAGAGTTATTTAACTCGGTTATTAGAACATTTGCTGAAACTAGCTTACTGGCAGTCGGAATTAGAATATAATCAAAGAGGATGGAAAAATGAAATCCGTAACTTTCGCCTACGAATTCAACAAATTATTGAAGACAGTCCCAGTTTAAAGCCCTATCTATCGGAAATTTTCTCCCCCTGTTATCAAAATGCTCGTAAATTATTTCTGGATCTATCTGGAATGGCTGAAAATTTGGTCAGTTTAGCTCCAATTTGCACTATAGAACAGGCTTTAAATGAGGATTGGTTTCCTGAAATATCAAAATAATGGGGATAATTATGGAAAATAACTTATACGAAAAAGATTACTATCTCTGGATAGAGAGAACTATTCATTTATTAGAAAATAATCAGTTTTTTGATTTAGATTTAGAAAATTTAATTGACGAAATTAGTAGTATGGGGAAAAGTGAGAAACGAAGTTTAGAAAGTTATTTAACTCGGTTATTAGAACATTTGCTGAAACTAGCTTACTGGCAATCGGAATTAGAATATAATCAAAGAGGATGGAAAAATGAAATTAGGAATTTCCGTCGTGCCATAAAAAGAATTATTGCCGATAGTCCTAGTTTACAGCCTTATCTCATTGAAATTTTTGATAACTCTTTTCAAGAAGCTCGTATTTCTTGGCTCGAATTATCTGGAATCGCTGAAAATTTGGTCGGTTTAGCTCCAATTTGCACTATAGAACAGGCTTTAAATGAGGATTGGTTTCCTGAAATATCAAAGTAATGGAGATAATTATGGAAAAGAACTTATACGAAAAAGATTACTATCTCTGGTTAGAGAAAACAATTAATTTACTAGAAAATCGCCAGTTTTCCGATTTAGATTTAGAGAATTTAATTGAAGAAATCAAATCTATGTCTATCAGTCAACAGAAAGCATTAAAAAGCAATCTGACCGTGATTTTATGGCATTTACTAAAATACTTACAAGAGCCAGAAAAACAAAGCAGAAGCTGGGAATTAACCCTTTTTGAGCATCGCGAAAGAATCGAAGAAGATTTAGAGAATAGCCCTAGTCTTAAGATTTTTTTAACAGAAGAAAATTTAAAAAAATGCTATAACAAAGCCAGAAAAAAAGCCGCTATTGAAACAGGGATAAACCTAGAGAAATTCCCGAAGGATTGCCCATTTACTTTGGCAGAAGCCCTAGATTTTGAATTTATTCCTAATCAAAATCAAAACATTTGACTTTTTACCGAAAATCTATTATAACCTAAAAGTGCCATAATATCCAAGTAATCATGTCCTTACATTTAGTTAATTCTTGCCATTCGATGCCCATTTCCCCGATTTTCAATCCAGCGGGAGACGATGCGATCGAAAACCGTTCGATCTGGTTTGGTAACACCACCAACCTGATGCAATTAAACGATGTCCGCTACACCTGGGCGGTGGGTTTATATCAACAAATGCGCGAAAATTTCTGGATCCCGCAACGATTAGATATCACTCAAGACGTGACTGAATACGGGCATCTTACCGACGAAGAAAGATATGCTTATGATGGTATTTTGTCCTATCTAACCTTTCTTGATTCCGTGCAAACCTGTAATATTCCCCACCTAAAAGGTAGCGTCACTGCGCCAGAAATTAGTCTTTGTATGGCGGAACAAATTTCTCAAGAGGCCATGCACAATCAAAGTTATCAATACTTAATTGAAACGATTATTCCCTCGGATCGCAGAGGCGAAGTTTATGACTTTTGGCGCACCGATAAAGTTCTCAAGGATCGCTGTGAATTTATTGCTAGTCTCTACCAGCAATACATCGATAAACAAACTACTGAAAGCTATTTTATCGCTCTTCTTGCCGACTATTTACTGGAGAGTTTGTATTTTTATAACGGCTTTATCTTTTTCTATAATCTCGCTTCTCGACAGCTAATGTCCGGTAGTGCTGACGTTTTCAAAATGATCAACCGGGACGAATTAAGTCACGTCCGTTTGTATCAGAAACTTATTCCTGAAGCCATGGCAATTTTTCCCCATTCCGTTGAACAGATTTATGAGATGTTCGATAGTGCCGTTAAACACGAATGTCGCTGGACAAATCACATCGTTGGCAACGACATTTTAGGTATTACCGAATACAGTACCGAACAGTACACTAAATACCTCGCTAATATTCGGCTAAAAGCGATCGGACTTGAGCCTTTATACAGGGAAGAAAAGTATAACAAAAGTCCTTATAACCATCTGGAACGCTTCTCCGATACCAAAAAAGAAGGCCACACCAAAGCTAACTTTTTTGAAGCAACCGTTACCAGTTATGTTATGTCTTCTGGCTTAACTGGATGGGATGAAATTTAAAATTTAAGGGATAATAATAACCCAATTTCTTACCATAAAGTGGCAACTTTGTCAAATATTTTGACAACTTTTGACCCTCTCTTGCAGAAATACCGACAATCAGCAAATGTGCTTCTGGGTTTGGGGGGTTCTACCCCCAAAAGCCTAGATTTACTGATAAAATCGGAAGTAATGACCAATTTTAGAAGATATACTTAGGGCTTGTTCAATAAATCTAAAAACCTTGTTGGATAAGGTTTTTAGACTTTTTTGACCTCAAAAAGTGCCGACCTTTGGAGTGATTGGGGGGAAAATTCAGGGACTTTTTCCCTGAAAATTAGGTAATTGACCCCCTCAAAATCGGTAAAACCCTACACCCTACACCCTACACCCCACACCCTGTCCCCACGAAAAACTTTTTGCCGCAAACCCTAATTATGACGATTGCCATCATAATGAATTCTCGCCCCGGCCCATTGCAATTTTTCCTGTAGAGTCTGATAAAAAGAATAGCTTTCCCGCAGGATAATAAATTGGGCGAATTTTTCAGCTTTGGTAACTCCCACCCATTGCCCAGGCCAAATGGAAGTGGCTAAAGCACCATCCATCCAGAGTTTAGTATTTAATTCGTAGTCTCCCAGGGGCCAAATACTGACCAGAGATGCCGGGGGAATGACAATCGGCCGACTGGAGAGACTCAAGGGACAAATCGGGGTGACAGCGATCGCTTCCATGCCAGGGTGTATAATCGGGCCATTAGCGGAAGCGGTGTAACAGGTGGATCCCGTGGGAGTAGCCACTAATAAACCGTCTCCTTGGTACTGATCTACTATTTCCCCGTCCACTTCGATTTCGAGGATTGAGGTGGGCATCCTATCGATACTAGCGGGTTTCACGCACATCTCATTCAGGGCATAAAATGCCTCGCTCACTGGCTGCGGGTTTCTTTTATCCCCTTCATAGATTCTGGCCTTTAACATCATTCGTTGTTGTACCGCATAGTGGTCCGATTGTAAACGCTCCCAGACCGTCTCCGTATCCTGGAAAATCTCAAAAGGTTCCGTTAAAAATCCCAGATGGCCGCCGACATTCACCGCTAAAATTGGAATGTCTTCGTGAGCTAAATAGCGAGCGGCGGCTAAAATGGTTCCATCTCCGCCCAAAACGATGGCGAGGTCGATTTTTTCCGATGCTGAGGCTAAAAATACTGGATAGGGATTATCTTTAAAGCCACTGGGTCCCATTAAAACTTTACACTGACGGGCTTCTAACTGTTTAGCGCATTTTTCCGCCCATGCTTTACTTTGGGGATGGTTGGCCTTGTGAGCGATGATTACTTGTTTTAACTGCACGGAGTTGAGACCTTGTTCGGAGGTTCTATATTTTTAACAATAGCAAGACCGGACAGATCGGGTGAAAAGTAACAGGTAAAAAAGGGGGTTGGGGGAATCACCTCGGCCTCACTGTAGCCAATTTGACAGAATTAATCGATAGATAGGGGTAAATGGAAGTAACTAGGATAAGCTCGCAGGTTTTAGCAATGTTATCCCCTTTTTTCCGTGTAACTGCTGTATCTATGCGACTTTTTCCCAATTATCTCCCTCAACACACCTACCACTTAATTTCCCCGCAAGGTTATAATTGTATTAAGATGTGTAACAGTTCTCTGGCAAACTCTTGACAAAGGATAACAAATCTGCTCTACCAAAAAACAGGAAAGGTTTTATTTCTATGACATTAATTCAAACCGCCCAATTATCGCTGGAAACCTCGGCTTTAGCCTTTTTTAAGCAGACAGAAGGACACTGGCAATCCCAGAGACGTTATTACACCCTCACCCAAGAAACGGAACCCCAAGAAGTTATCAGCGCCATCGAGATTAAATATTTACCCCAAGGCAGCGAACCATTAATTCAACTTGCCCGTTTACATAATCTGGAAGATACAGCTTTATTAGGTGGTACGGAAGTGACTTGGCAAAGTAATTATCTCCGTCCCCAGAGTAAAAAACCCTCCAACGGTTCCACTATATTCGGTATTTTAGATAATATTCTCTATCGCGATCGGGGATTTGCGACGGATAAACCCGTTAGTGCCATTTATACCTTTCCTAACCCCTCTACTCTCTGTCTGAGAACAGAATACGCCGGTTCTGTCTTTGAAGAAGAAATTAAACTCATCGGTCAACAATATCGCACCCGACAAACTATTATCTCTCGCGCCGGTCAGGAATTGATGATCGGTCAATATCTAGAAAAACGGGTCAATTAGTCAAAAAATGGCGGTTATTCTCCGAATTTTGACTTATATGTTAGGAATAGGGCTGAAATCAAATCAGCCCTTCCCATAACTCCCCTTTAAACTGGGGTTAAATTGTCTTGATTCTGACTAGCGAGAAACTTCTCTAATTCCGTAATCGCATCGGCATCGACCTTAGTTTGCATGGGACAGAATTTCGGTCCACACATCGAACAAAACTCCGCCGTCTTATAGATATCTGCGGGTAAAGTCTCATCGTGGTATTCCTTAGCGCGATCGGGATCCAAGGATAACTGAAATTGACGATTCCAATCAAAATTATAACGAGCGATGGAGAGTTCGTCATCACGATCCCGCGCCCCCGGACGATGACGGGCGATATCTGCCGCATGAGCCGCTATTTTGTAGGCAATTAAGCCATTTCGCACATCTTCAGCGTTGGGTAAACCGAGATGTTCTTTCGGGGTGACATAACATAACATCGCCGTCCCGTACCAACCCGCCAGAGCCGCCCCGATCGCCGAAGTGATATGATCGTACCCTGGGGCAATATCGGTGACAAGGGGACCAAGAACATAGAAAGGTGCTTCGCTACACTCCTCCATTTGTTTTTTCACATTAAACTCAATTTGATCCATGGGAACATGGCCAGGTCCTTCCACCATTACCTGTACATCGTGTTCCCAAGCGCGACGCGTCAGTTGGCCGAGGGTTTTCAATTCCGCTAATTGGGCTGCATCGGAAGCATCGTGGGTACAACCGGGACGCAGGGAGTCACCGAGACTAAAAGAAACGTCATAACGCTTGAAAATCTCGATAATTTCATCGAAATGGGTGTAGAGAGGATTTTGCTTGTGGTGGTGTAACATCCACTTGGCAATAATACCACCGCCCCGGGAGACAATCCCGGTCAGACGAGTTTTGACTAAAGGCAGGTGTTCGATGAGGATTCCTGCGTGAATTGTCATGTAATCTACCCCTTGCCCGGCGTGTTTTTCGATAATGTGGAGGAAATCTTCGGCGGTGAGTTTTTCAATATTACCGTGAACGCTTTCCACCGCTTGATAGATGGGTACAGTACCGATGGGGACAGGAGAAGCATTGATAATCGCGGTGCGAATTTCGTCCAAATTACCGCCCCCAGTGGAGAGATCCATCACCGTATCGGCGCCGTATTTGACCGCTAGGTGTAATTTTTCCAGTTCTTCGTTAATATTCGAGGAGTTAGGCGAAGCCCCTATATTAGCATTAACTTTACACTTAGAAGCAATACCGATCGCCATGGGTTCGAGGTTGAGGTGATTGATATTAGCGGGAATAATCAGTCTTCCTCGGGCGATTTCGCTGCGAATCAATTCGGGAGAGAGATTTTCCCGTTTTGCCACATACGTCATCTCTTCGGTAATTATCCCCTGACGGGCGTAGTGCATTTGCGATACATTTGCTTGTCCGCGCCGGGGGGCAACCCATTCTTGTCTCATAATTTTATTTCCTCTGTAAACAGCTTCCCTACGCTGGAATTACCCAGTCTCAGGTTCTAAGGGTCTTTCTCAGCCTGATTATCCCAGACACCCCTAGCTATGACGGCAATTGTATCACTGTTGACGACTGAGGAGATCAAGCTTAAGATTGTTGTTTGATTAGGCAGTATTCAGTAGTCACTATTCAGTAGTCACTATTCAGCATTCAGTATTCAGCATTCAGTATTCAGCTTTTACTTATTATCCCATTTCCCCCGCTCCCCACTTCCCGCTCCCCCACTCCCCAATTCATAATTCATAATTCATAATTCATAATTCCCCCACTCCCCAATTCATAATTCATAATTCATAATTCCCCTACTCCCCAATTCATAATTCATAATTCATAATTCCCCTACTCCCCAATTCATAATTCATAATTCATAATTCCCCCACTCCCCAATTCATAATTTATAATTCATAATTCCCCCACTCCCCAATTCATAATTTATAATTCATAATTCATAATTCCCCTACTCCCCAACCCCCAACTCCTTGCTGATTCCGAAAAAAAAGGGGTAGGCAAAGGCCCACCCTAGGATTAATGATTATTCAATCAAACCTTAGACATCGTAGTAGAGAGAGAACTCGTAGGGGTGGGGACGTAAGCGCATCGGGTTAACTTCGTTATCGAGTTTGTAGGTGATCCAGTTTTGGATAAAGTCTTCGGTAAAAACACCAGAATCGGTCAAGAAAGCGTGATCTTTTTCGAGACTTTCCAGAGCTGCTTCTAGAGAACCGGGGGTAGAGGGTATTTTTGACAATTCTTCGGGGCTGAGTTCGTAGATATCCACATCGAGAGGTTCCCCCGGTTCAATTTGATTTTTAATCCCATCGATACCGGCACAGAGCATGGCGGCAAAAGCGAGGTAGGGGTTAGAAGTGGCATCAGGACAACGGAATTCTAAACGTTTGGCTTTTGGGTTGCTTCCCGATAAAGGAATCCGAATCGAAGCGGAGCGATTACCTTGGGAGTAGGCCAGGTTTACGGGGGCCTCAAAACCGGGGACGAGACGCTTGTAAGAGTTGGTGGTGGGGTTAGTTAAAGCTAAGAGCGCGGGAGCGTGTCTAAGCAAACCACCGATGTAGTACAGTGCCATTTGGCTAAGTCCGGCGTATTTATCCCCAGCGAACAGGGGTTGACCATCTTTCCAGATAGACTGGTGAACGTGCATCCCGGAACCATTATCACCAAAGATGGGTTTGGGCATAAAGGTGACGGTTTTACCGTATTTCTTGGCCACGTTCTTAATGCAGTATTTATAGGTCATCAAGTAGTCGGCGGCCCGTACTAGGGTAGAGAATTTAATCCCTAACTCGTTTTGACCACCAGTAGCGACTTCATGGTGATGTTTTTCGATGGGAACTCCGCAGTCGGCCATGGTTAAGAGCATTTCCGTGCGAATGTCTTGAGAGGTATCGGTGGGACTAACGGGAAAATAACCCTGTTTGTAGGCGGGTTTATAGGCGAGATTTCCGTCTTTTTCGTCTTTACCGCTATTCCAACGACCTTCGACACTATCCATGTAGTAATAGCCGGAGTTGGCGGTTTGATCGAAACGAGCGCTATCAAAGAGGAAAAATTCTGCTTCCGGTCCAAAAAATACGGTATCACCTAAACCGGTACTGCTAAGATAATCGATCGCTTTCTGAGCAATAGAGCGAGGATCGCGGCTATACCATTCACCGGTTCTGGGTTCTTTGATGCTACAGATCATGCTTAGGGTAGGTTCCTTGTAGAAGGGATCGATCCAAGCAGTGGTAGGATCGGGAACCATGGCCATATCGGATTCGTTAATTGCTTTCCAACCGCGAATACTGGAACCATCGAAGGCAACACCATCGCTGAAAGAGCTTTCATCGATTTGATCGTAGTAGAACGAGCAATGTTGCCAGATACCTGGCATATCAATAAATTTCAGGTCGATAATCTTAATATTGTTGTCCTGAATCATTTTCAAGACTTCTTGTGGCGTTTCGGGCATGGAAAACTCCTTTGACGTATGGATCGGTTCTTAAGCTTCTCAAAAAAACCATCCTAAACAGTCACTTTGACCGTTTTTGTATTTTTCGATACAAAATCTTTGATCCTAGCTTGAAAAAATCTGTAATTTCCTTGTTCAGGTCGGTAATGGCTCCGAATGGCGATTTGCCCATCGGCTTCTACTACCTCTTGCTATAGCTCAAGGAGGTTCGTTTGTGCAAACATTTGCCGTCTAGAGATTTTCTGCTCACTTAAAAGCTTATACATTTTACCCCAGATACTCAAATACACCTCGAAGAAAAGATTTTGTTAACAAAGTGTCATACTAGATCCTGTTTTAAAAAATGATAACAATCAGTCATAAGTTAGCTTGACTGCTTCTGTATCTATCTTTCAGTTCCTCTGAACTTAGATGTTCGGCTAAGTAAGCTTTCTTGGGCATTTTATATCCTCGTCTTTACTCGTTTTATTATAACAGGATTTAGTATGACGGGCCTTTTAGGTCAGGCCATGTCCCTTTTTCTTGACTTCTACCTGCTAAGCTGAGAACTTCCCACTGTCCAATCTGCTAATTTCACACTTTCTTTAGATTTATAGTCATTTCAATTAAGATTGAGAATATAAATGCCAGAGTTCATAAGATTTTCATCGGTCTAGATTGTATCAGACTTATCTGAAATGACTATATCTTCTATCTTGATGTCTGATCGGTTTTGGCAGTGTCTGACCGTTTCCGCCGAGTGCTAATTATGAGATGATCGATGCAGGAAGAAAAAGCGATATTTAATATCAACAATACTTTTTATCGACCGGAGAGTAAAATCGTCCGAGATTTAGGAGTTTTAGGGGC
>NZ_JAJTDH010000043.1:0-23747 GCF_021300285.1 Microcystis sp. 49638_E5
CTGCCAAGATAAATTATCTATCTCAGCCCAGAATCGATGTCCTTTCTTGATAATGTGTCTTTCTGCTACTAACATATTATCCGTTGTCTTTTAACTCAGCGTCGGGTTTTGAAGAGTTGTCATCCGTTGTGATAATTGTACCAGAAGGCAATTGATAGCCTGTTAAATTCCCTTGTTTCCACCACCTCCAAGCCGTTCGATAACTTATTCCTGTTTTTTTTGCCTAGTCCGATAGTTTTGTCTGTACATATTACCATGCCTGACTATATCTGACTATATTTGTATTTAAACTTTACAATACTTGATCTTGAGGAGAAACGCTGTAACTATTGACTTGCTGAATTAACACCCGTCCCCAAAATGACTTGTACTTTGCTAGTACAATTATAGTAAAAAGTGAAATAAGAAAGATTAAAACCAATAACTATGTCTCAACCGATTACCATCGAAGATATCTATAAACTTTTCGAGAAAACTAACGAAAAGTTTGAACAATCACGCCAAGAATACGATCGCCGGGCTGCTGAAGCTAAGGCTGAATATGATCGCCGGGCTGCTGAAGCTAAGGCTGAATATGATCGCCGGGCCGCCGAAGCCAAGGCCGAAGCCGATCGCTGGGCCGCCGAAGCCGATCGCCGGGCTGCTGAAGCCGATCGCCGTTTAGCCGAGCTAGAGAAAACAGTGGCCAATACCAGTCGTGCCGTGGATAGTTTAACCACTCGCTGGGGAAGATTTGTCGAGGAATTAGTCGAACCTGCTGTTATTAGCCTATTTCGGGGCAAAGGTATCGATGTCAAAGAAACCTACAGTCGTGCCAGGGTAAAACGGCAAGGAATAGCCATGGAGATTGACATTTTAGCCGTCGATGAAACCGAGGTAGTTTTAGTAGAATGTAAGTCTCGTTTATCGAAAGATGATGTCAACGAGTTTTTAGAAAAATTAAGTCGATTTAAACAAGCATTTCCCCATTATAAAAACTATCAAGCTTATGGTGCAGTGGCAGGAATAGAAATAGATGAAGGAGTAGATCGTTATGCCTATAAACAAGGTTTATTTGTGATTAAACCATCGGGAGAAACGGTAGAAATCATTAATGATTCTGGTTTCGAGCCTAAATTATGGTAGGAGAAAGATGTTCCCCTCATCCGGCAAAGTATTGGCAGCAGGTCTAATTTTTCCAACCTAGCACTAGACTAACCTATGGATAGGATGCAGGATTAATAAGTAAATGGTTTCAATTAAATTGAAGATAGATTTTGTCTTTGATCCCCCCTGCCCCCCTTGATAAGGGGGGTGCCGATAGGCGGGGGGATCTGACAATTTTTAACACCCACCTACTTATTCATATCTTGATTCAGTAACGTCTTGCATAATTAATTTTTGAGGATTCAAAAACGGCAAAAATAAGGACTAAATCACCTAAAATCTGTGAATAGAGCATTTAAAATTCTCCTGACGACCGACGACAGGCTCCTAACCCCAACAACAATTTTTGATTTTTACCAGAGGTCTAGTAACGTCTTGTCCTAAAATTGCCAATAGCCAGTTTCAATGCACAAGAGCCTGATGGCTAAAAACTGGCTCCAGTTTTTGCCCGGGATAGCACAGCTTGATCGCAGTGGATCGTAAAATGGGATAATGCTAACTTTGAGAGTCAGAGAGACTATGAGTGAATTCGACTACGATTTAATTATTATCGGTGCTGGAGTTGGTGGCCACGGAGCAGCCCTACACGCGGTCAAATGTGGGCTAAAAACCGCTATTATTGAAGCCAAAGATATGGGAGGAACCTGTGTCAATCGCGGTTGTATTCCTTCTAAAGCTTTGCTGGCAGCCTCGGGACGAGTGCGGGAATTGGCCGATAGTGACCATCTGAAAAGTCTAGGTATTGCCATCGGTGGCGTTAATTTTGACCGTCCAACAATTGCCGATCATGCTAACAACCTTGTCAGTAAAATTAGAGGCGATCTCACTAATAGTCTTAAACGTCTCAAGGTTGATACTATCCACGGTTGGGGAAAAATCGCCGGCCCGCAAAAAGTTAGCGTCATCGGGGATAGTGGCGAAAAAATCTACACCGCTAAGGATATTATGCTCTGTCCGGGGTCGGTTCCCTTTGTCCCACCGGGGATCGAGATCGATCATAAAACGGTTTTTACCAGTGATGAGGCCGTTAGATTAGAAACTTTACCCAAGTGGATTGCAATTATCGGCAGTGGTTATATCGGTCTGGAATTTTCGGATATATACACCGCTTTGGGTTGTGAAGTGACGATGATCGAAGCTTTAGATAGTCTCATGCCTGGATTTGACCCAGAAATCTCGAAAATCGCCGAAAGAGTTCTGATTAAACCTAGAGACATCGAGACTTATGTGGGAGTTTTGGCAAAAAGTATTAAACCGGGGAATCCCGTGGCCATTGAACTGGTGGACGCAAAAAGCAAAGAAGCGATCGAAATTTTAGAAGTAGATGCTTGTTTAGTCGCTACAGGAAGAATCCCCGCGACCAAGAATCTCGGATTGGAATTTGTCGGGGTAGAACTGGATAAACGCGGTTTTATTGCCGTTAATGACAAAATGCAGGTAATTCAGTCCGGTGAACCGATTCCCCATCTCTGGGCTGTGGGCGATGCTACGGGTAAAATGATGTTAGCTCACGCTGCTTCGGGTCAAGGGGTAATAGCCATTGAAAATATCTGTAATCGCCCAAAAACCATCGATTATCGCAGTATTCCCGCCGCCGCTTTTACCCACCCCGAAATTAGTTATGTGGGTTTAACGGAACCGCAAGCAGAAGCTTTGGCACAGGAAGAAGGGTATAAGGTGGCTTCTGTCAAGACCTATTTTAAGGGAAATTCTAAGGCTTTAGCGGAAGGAGAAACGGAAGGCATCGCTAAAGTCGTTTATCGTCAGGATACGGGGGAATTACTCGGTGTTCATATTATCGGTATCCACGCATCGGATTTAATTCAAGAAGCGGCCAATGCGATCGCTGAACGTAAATCTGTCCATGAACTCGCTTTCCGCATCCACACCCATCCAACTCTCTCAGAAGTCCTCGACGAAGCTTATAAACGAGCAGAAGTAGCAGCATAGAGTCAGTTATCAGTTATCAGTGATCAGTTATCACCGTTAAGTTTCCGACTCCTGAATTCTGACTCCTTTCTCTTTTTTTACTTTTTACTTTAAAGATTATGTTTGGATTAGGTTGGCCAGAAATAGTAATTATTGCTGTCGTTGTTCTCCTGATATTTGGACCGAAAAAAATACCCGAATTTGGGGCAGCTTTGGGGAAAACTTTACGGGGATTTAAGGAAGAAATCAATCAAGATGAGCAAGAAATTGAAGACAGTGACGAGAAAATGAGATAGATTTCGGCTCTCAGGGCGAATGCAATTCGCCCCTACAATAATATTATTGCGCCAATGGTAGGGGCGCACCGCGTGCGCCCAAAAATTGAGATGCCCCCCCTAATTTGTTAAGCTAAAGGTTTTGATGTACTTAGTTTCTAACCTTCTTTTTAGGTAGGAGAATTGCCAGATTCTTTCTTGGAGCCTCTTGCCCTCAGAAGCTGTTTACTGTTTACTGATCACTGTTCACTAAATATCTGCTTCTCCCCCCACCACCACATCGCGGATACGGAGACTGGGGCCACCGCAGCCGACGGGTAAACCACTTTGACCCCCTTTTCCGCAGCCTCCCGACTCATCCCAGTAGAAATCATCCCCAATTGCCTCAATATTGGCTAGGGTTTTAAAGACATTACCGGAGAGAGTCACATCCTTAACCGGTTCAGCAATTTCTCCGTCGCGAATCATCCAAGCTTCCCCGGCGCTAAAAGTGAACATTTCGCCGTTAGTCATGCCTCCCTGCCAATTTTGGGCATAAACTCCCGTTTTTATCCCCGAAAATAACTCTTTAACGGGAGTGGTTCCCCGTTCAATCCAAGTGTTGGTCATGCGGACAATGGGCGGATAATGATAATTGAGACAACGGGCGTTACCGGTCGGTTTTTCGCCTAATTTGCCCGCCGTTTCCCGCGAATGCAGTCTTCCCACCAAAACCCCATCTTTAATTAACTGAGTCGTCGTTGCGGGGGTTCCCTCATCGTCATAAAAATAACTGCCCCGATGACCTTCTGGACTGGCCCCGTCAAAGATTTGCAGGTTATCCGGTCCGAAACGTTTGCCCATACTCATCACTTCCAAAAGGTCGGGATTTTCGTATAACATATCTGCCTCGGAAAGGTGGCCAAAAGCCTCATGGACGAACAAACCGGTTAAAATGGGATCGATGACGACGGTGTAGGTATCGCCCTTGACAGGGGGCAAAACTAGGGCTTGTAGGGCCCGTTTAGCCGACCCCTGCACCTGTTCCTCTAAATTGACCAGATCCTCGAAAGCTTTTCGGGATCCCGTGGTTTCCCGGCCCGTTTGTACGCTGTCCCCATCCCTAGCGGTGGCCGAAAAACGCATTTCTACGTCTGACCATTTTTGTTCGATTAAAGTCCCGTCAGAAGTGCCTAAAAGAATATGTTGACTGCTATCGCTGTAACGGACGGAAGTGGTGGCAATACTGGGATGGTGTTGACGCAGTAAGTTATTATAGCGATCGCAGAGGGCTTTTTTATCGGCTAATGGTACTAAACGGGGATCTGTTCCCGTTAAAGGCAATTCACAGGAGATAATTACAGGTTCTACTGGAGCAATCAGGGTTTCTTCTTCCCCAATTAAACGGGCAGCAGCGATCGCATCTTCTAATCGTTCCTGTAAACTGGATAATTGATTAAAGCTGGCAAATCCCCAACCTCCTTTATAACAAGCGCGTACCTGACCACCGATAGCAATACCTTCGCTGAGGGTTTCCACTCGTTCGGAACGTAGTAGAATATTTGTCCCCCGCGCTTCTTCCAGACGAATTGTCAGGAAATCGACGCGGTTTTTATAACGGTTAATCAGTTCACTAATTAGGTTTTTATAATCGTTTAGAGTATCGGTCATAGGAATTATGAATTATGAATTATGAATTATGAATTGGGAAGTGGGGTGATGGGGTAGTGGGGTAGTGGGGAGATGGGGTGTGGGGTGTGGGGGAATTATGAATTATGAATTATGAATTGGGGAGCAGGGAGTGGGGTGTGGGGAGAATAAATAAAAATAATCTCCTGTCTCCTGACTACTGATAACTGATAACTGATAACTGACTACTGATAACTGACTACTGATAACTGATAACTGATAACTGATAACTGATAACTGAAATTAGGCGAGATAATCCTGTAAAGCTTTCACCTCTAAAGGTTGGGATTGCAGGGATTTTAAGGCCGCTACTGTCGCTTTTGCCCCGGCGATAGTGGTGATAATTGGTAACTTATAATCGAGGGCAGTGCGGCGAATTTGTCGGCCATCATTTTGGGATTCTTCACCACTGGGAGTATTGACAATAAACTGAATCCAGTCATTTTTGATCCAATCGATAACGTGGGGGCGGCCTTCGTGAATCTTTAGCACTAAATCGATATTTTCGCAACCGTTTTCTAACAAAACTTCACGAGTTCCCGAAGTGGCGACGACGCGAAAACCGAGGGATTGCAGATCCTTAACCACGGGGACCATGGGGGTTTTATCGCGATTGTTCATCGAGACAAAAACCGTCCCACTGGTGGCTAAAATCACGCCGGCGGCCATTTCCGCTTTAGCGAAAGCTTTGCCAAAATCGCTGTCAATCCCCATTACTTCCCCTGTAGAACGCATTTCTGGCCCCAGGAGAGTATCGGCGCCGGGGAACTTCTGGAAGGGTAAAACCGCTTCTTTTACGGCAATATGACGGGGAATTGCTTCGCTGATGATCCCCAATTCTGCTAGGGTTTTGCCCGACATGACGAGGGAGGCAACTTTTGCTAAAGGAACTCCCGTTGCTTTGGAAACGTAGGGAACAGTACGACTAGCGCGGGGATTCGCTTCTAAGATATAAACTGTCTCCCCCTGTACCGCATACTGGATATTCATCAAACCGATTACTTTTAAAGCTTTCGCTAGTTCCACCGTCCATTGTCGAATTGTGGTTAAAACCGGGGCGCTCAGGGACGTATGGGGGATAGAACAGGCAGAATCGCCCGAATGTACGCCCGCTTGTTCGATATGTTCCATTAATCCCCCGATAACTACTGTTCCCGTGGCATCTGACAGGGCATCCACATCCACTTCGATGGCATTTTCGAGGAATTTATCGATTAAAATCGGGTGATCCGGTTCTATCTGTACCGCATACTTCATATAGCGTTCCAATTCGCTATCGGAATAGACGATTTCCATCGCCCGACCGCCTAAAACGTAGGATGGACGTACTACCACAGGATAACCGATGCGTTTAGCCACTGCTTGGGATTCTTGGAAACTGCGAGCAATACCGTTGGGGGGTTGCCGTATATCTAATTGTCGGAGGATTTTTTCAAAACGTTCCCGGTCTTCGGCAGCATCGATCGAATCGGGTGAAGTTCCCCAAATTTTGGTATTTACGGGACAATTAGGCGATTCTAAATATTTTTGCAGGGGAACCGCCAGTTTTAAGGGAGTTTGCCCACCGAATTGAATAATTAAACCCTCTGGTTGTTCCGCTTCGATGATATTTAAGACATCCTCTTTGGTCAGGGGTTCAAAGTAAAGGCGATCGCTGGTATCGTAATCGGTGGAGACGGTTTCTGGATTAGAGTTGACCATAATCGTCTCAAAACCGGCGTTACTGAGGGAAAAAGCGGCATGACAACAACAGTAGTCAAATTCTATCCCTTGGCCGATGCGATTGGGACCACCACCAAGGATCATCACTTTGCGTTTATCGGAGGGTAAGACTTCCGATTCTACCCGTTCGTAGGTGGAATAATAGTAGGGTGTTAGGGCCTCAAATTCCGCCGCGCAGGTGTCCACCATTTTATAAACGGGAACAATACCTAAACCCTTGCGATAACTTCTCACTTCGTCCTCGCTGCTGTTGGTGGCGAAGGCGATTTGGCGATCGCTAAAACCCTGTTGTTTAATGGCGAATAGGTCCTCTTGGCTGAGACTTTTCAGGGGAGTTCGTTTGAGAAACTTCTCGGTTTCCATCAAATCGGCCAATTTATCGAGGAACCAGGGATCAATCCCGGTTAGTTCGTGGATTTCCTCCCCATTCATGCCCAATTTAAAAGCATGATAGATACTATAAACTCGTTCGGGGTTAGGTGTCCGCAAACTGGCCCGGACTTCCGAGAGGGGGGGGAGAGTTTCGACTTTATCGCAACCAAAGCCAAAACGGCCCGTTTCTAGGGAGCGAAGTGCTTTTTGGAAGGATTCTTGGAAAGTTCGACCGATAGCCATGGCTTCCCCGACGGATTTCATCTGGGTGGTTAGAATCGGTTGGGAGCCGGGGAATTTCTCGAAGGCAAAGCGAGGAATTTTGGTGACGACGTAATCGATAGTCGGTTCAAAGGAAGCTGGGGTTTTTTTGGTGATATCGTTGGGAATTTCGTCTAAAGTGTAGCCTACTGCTAGTTTAGCGGCAAATTTAGCGATCGGGAATCCCGTGGCTTTCGATGCTAGGGCCGAAGAACGCGATACCCGGGGATTCATCTCGATCACGATTACGTCGCCGTTAGTGGGATTAACGGAGAATTGGATGTTCGATCCGCCAGTTTCTACGCCAATTTCCCGAATAATTGCCTTAGAATAGTCCCGGAGGCGTTGGTATTCTTTATCGGTTAGGGTTTGGGCGGGCGCAACCGTAATCGAGTCGCCGGTATGGACCCCCATAGCGTCAAAGTTTTCGATCGAACAGATGATCACCACGTTATCGGCTAGATCGCGCATAACCTCTAATTCGTATTCTTTCCAGCCAATTAGAGATTTTTCGACGAGAATTTGCGATGTAGGCGAACAATCTAGCCCATACTGGGCCATCGGTTCAAATTCTTCTTGGTTATAGGCAATACCGCCCCCCGTTCCCCCTAAAGTGAAGGCCGGCCGGATAATGAGAGGATAGGAACCGATCTGATGACCGATCGCTTTTGCTTCTTCTAAATTGTTGGCAATCCCCGAAGGACAGACGGGAACACCGATTTTCTCCATTGCTTTTTTGAATAGTTCCCTATCTTCGGCTTTTTCAATAGCGGGGAGTTTTGCCCCGATCAGTTCCACGTTATATTTTTCTAAAACGCCGCTTTTGGCCAAAGCTACGGCGGTATTGAGGGCAGTTTGACCGCCCATAGTCGGTAGAATCGCATCAGGGCGTTCTTTGGCGATAATTTTCTCGACAATTTCTGGCAGAATTGGTTCAATGTAGGTGCGATCGGCCATTTCTGGATCGGTCATGATCGAGGCGGGGTTAGAATTGACTAAAATTACCTCATAACCTTCTTCTCGTAGGGCTTTACAGGCTTGAGTTCCCGAATAGTCGAATTCACAGGCTTGTCCGATGACAATCGGGCCAGCGCCCAAGATTAGGATTTTCTGTAAGTCATCACGGCGTGGCATAGGCTTAGGGTTGCTTGACTATAAACCCCAATCATTGTATATGTTGTCACCCCTCTATTCCCTAAAGCTTTATTTAGGTTTAATGACCTTATTTGTTTGAGGAGGCAGCTTTTTTCTTCCCACTTCCCCACTCCCTAACTCCCCCATCACCCCACTTCCGACTCCCCAATTCATAATTCCCACTGATAACTGATCACTGTTTACTGATCACTGATATCGCGTACAATGATAAGATTGTTTTCAAAGATACAATAGGCGTTTGTCTTCGCTAGAGAGTTTATGAAAGTTGGCGATCGAGTTCGTATAATTGATTCCGTGGTGGTTTATCACCATCCTGAACACAAATCAGAGCCTTTTGACGTGAAAGGACTAGAGGGACAGGTGAAAGCGTTTGTCACCGAATGGCGTGGCAGACCGGTTAGCGCCAATCTACCTGTCCTCGTCGAGTTCAGTAAAAAGTTTAAAGCCCATTTTCGAGATTTTGAAGTAGAAATCGTGGAAAAAGCCGGAGAATAGGGACTTTTTCGCTTATTTAAGCTACAAAGCGAATAAATTTATTTTTGCCCACCTGTAGGACTTTTCCGGCTAAAGCTTCGGCTGTCTCAAAACTTTTGTCCACATCGGTGATTTTCTCACTATCGATTCTGACTCCACCCCCCTGAATCTGTCTTCTCCCCTCGCCGCTACTTTTACATAAGCCGGTGGCCGAGAGAAGATAGAATAATTTCAGGGGAAAAGTGACCGCCGCGAGGGAAAATTCGGGTACAGAAGCCGCAGCTGCCGTATTTCCCTGTAGAACTATATCTTGCGCCGTTTTTTGTGCTTTTAATGCCTCCTCTTCTCCGTGAAACTGGGCAACTACCTCGATCGCCAGTTGTTTTTGTGCCTCTCGCGGATTGCTTGGCATAGCATCTAAGGGCAAGTTTGTCAATAGTTCGTAATAATCTTTTAACAAAACGTCGGGGGTTTTTTCCAGTTTCGAGTACATGGACAGGGCCGATTCCCGCAATCCCACATAATTATTCAGGGATTTGGACATTTTTTGACTGCCATCGGTTCCGATTAAAATCGGTAAAAGTAGCCCGAATTGCGGTTTTTTGCCGAAATATTTCTGTAAATCACGACCGACGGCAATATTAAATTTTTGATCGGTTCCTCCCAATTCCACATCGGCCTCGACAGCTACGGAATCATAACCCTGCATTAAGGGATAGAGAAATTCATGGAGAAAAATCGGGTTTTCCTTGTCGTAGCGTTCGGAAAAGCCTTCTTTTGCCAACATTTGCCCGACGGTCATGGTGGAGAGGAGTTCGAGAATTTGCGATAGGTCTAATTTCCCCAACCATTCCGAGTTATAGCGAATTTCTAGGCGATTAGGGGTGTTAAAATCTAAAATTGGGCGTAATTGTGCCAGATAATTCTCGGCATTGGCTCTCACTTCTTCGCTCGTCAATTGTTTTCTAACTTCCGATTTTCCCGTCGGATCGCCGATTCTAGCGGTAAAATCACCAATAATCACCACTGCTACATGACCGGCATCCTGGAAAGCACGCAGTTTCCGAAAAGGGATACTATGACCTAGGTGAATATCGCTGCCGGTGGGGTCAATACCTAGTTTAATTCTTAAAGGGCGATCGGTAGTTTGCAGTAGTTGGGTTAAATTTTCCCTAGGATCTGGGGAGTCGGGTTGATGGGGGAATAAATCACTGGTTCCACGGGTTAACCAGTCTAGGGAGGAAGATACGGTCATTGTTGCTCATTTTCCACAGCCTTCCTATTATAGTTTTTTATTATGTCAAGTAACAAGCAAAAGGTAAATAAACCGGCATCTTCAGTAAAAGTCGATAACACCTTGACAATTCTCCCGATCGAATATAGAGTCTTAAAATCTTCTTTTTCAGAATTATCAAAAATTTTTCTGTCTTGAATTGAGATCAGATAAGCCAATGAATCCTAGTTTTAATAACTCTATCCCCGTGAAGAGGATCAAAGTTTCCGTAATTGTCTCTACCTATAAATCAGCGGAGTTTATCTGGGGTTGTCTAGAGGATTTAGTTACTCAAACTCTTTATGAAAAGGGAGAAGTAGAAATTATTATTATTGATAGTGCTTCTCCAGAGAATGAAGGGGAGATTATCCAAGAGTTTCAAGAAAATTATCCTAATATTATTTACCAGAGAACTCAAGAACGAGAAACCTTGTACTGCGCTTGGAATCGCGCTATTAAACTAGCTAGGGGTCTTTATCTCACCAATGGGAATACTGATGATCGTCGCTGTTTCAATGCTCTGGAAATTATGGCTAATTATCTAGATAATAATAGAGAGATTAGTTTAGTTTATGCCGATCAATTAATTACCACCATCAAAAATGATACTTTTGCCAACACCCCAGCTTTAAAACATTGGAATTGGCCAAATTACTCCTATCAACAGATGCGTCAAGGTTGTTGTGTGGGTTCTCAACCAATGTGGCGAAAAATGCTGCACGATAAATATGGTTATTTTCAGGAAAATTTTCGCTGTGCTGGTGATTACGAATTTTGGTTAAGAATCGGCATTCAAGGGGAAAAAATGGCTTTAATTCCTGAGATTTTAGGTTTATATTATTTAAATCTGCAAGGTTTAGAACATGGCAGCAATGGTCAAGCATTAGAGGAACATTATCAAGTATGTAAAATCTATGAAATTCCTCACCCAGAAATTAAGGATATAGAAATTAAACCCAATCCAGTTAAGATGGAAGATTTAGGGAAAATTTTAAATAAGGATGAGCGAGAAAAATTACAAACAATTCAAGCTATCTCCCAGAATAAAACTCCAATTATTGTTATTGATGGCGTAATTTTTCAAATTGATCAAGGAAAATTAGCCAGGGTTTGGTCTTCAATTCTAGAGCATTGGAGTCAATTAGAATTGAGTCAACACATTGTTATTTTAGATAGAAATAACACCGCACCACGATGGGAAGAATTTAAATATTGGCCTGCGGAATCCTACGATTATAATTTTACGGGAAAGGATGCCAGAAAAATCCAAACTATTTGCGATCGCCTACAGGCTAATTTATTTATTTCCACTTTTTATACCAGTCCCTTAACCACTTCTTCTCTACTTTTTCTTACTTCTAAATTCCCAGAAGAAACCGGTAATTTACCAGTAAATTTAGAAAAACACTATGCAATTTTATCCGCTTCTAGAATCATCACTTCTTCCTCTGATATTGCCCAAGATTTAAGAAGGTTATATCCGAAAATTACCCTCGAAAAAATTGATATTATCGAGATTGCTGAAATTAATCAAAAACTAGCGAAAGAAATCATTAATTTTCTCTGGTATGCGCTCAGTGAACGGAACGAATCAAGTCAGGATCAAGTCTGGTTAGAGTTAAGAAAATTACAGGAAACGCAACAGACAATGTATCTGAAACAACAGCAAGATTATCATACTATGCAAGGGATGGAAATATCACTAAGAAAATTAGAAAATAATCATAATAATCTTCAGAAAGATAATCAGAAATTACAGGAAGAAATTAACTATTTGTCCTCCCGTAAGGGAATAGTAAAAACCATCGGCAAAACTCCTATATTACTTCTTGCTAAGATCAAGAAAAAACTCCCAAGATTTTAGGGAATTAAGGGGAAGTTTCCTAACAACGATTACAATCCCGACACGGCAGCGCCTAAAAGTGGTAAACTAATGTTAAGAATTAGAGGAGAAAACACTGTGCCACATTCGATCGTCACTGGAATTTGTGAAGGGGTTGCTGATTGCGTTTCCGCTTGTCCTGTTGCTTGTATCCATCCAGGACCGGGTAAAAATGTTAAAGGAACCGATTGGTATTGGATTGATTTTGCCACTTGTATCGACTGTGGTATCTGTTTACAAGTATGTCCCGTCGAAGGTGCAATTCTGCCAGAAGAACGTCCCGATTTACAAAAAACTCCCTAATTTATCAGTTATCAGTTATCAGTTATTAGATGTAAGTTTTCAGTTTACTGTTTACTGAAAATGCTTCCCACTTCCCAATTCATAATTCATAATTCATATTACTGTCTGCTATCTCCTTTTTACCTTACCATGGATTACCTTTTAGAAGTTGAACAAGTTTATGCTGGTTATGTGCAGGATTTATACATATTGCAAGGGGTTAACTTTCGCATTGCACCGGGGGAATTAGTCACGGTTATCGGTCCCAATGGTGCGGGAAAATCTACCCTTGCTAAGGCAATTTTTGGTTTATTAAAACCCAGTGCTGGAACTATCACTTTTAAGGGAAAAAATATCGCCGGTTGGAAATCCAATCAAATCGTTACCCTCGGAATGGGTTATGTTCCCCAAATCGCTAATGTTTTTCCATCCCTGAGCATTGAGGAAAATCTGGAAATGGGAGCTTTTACGAGCAAAGGAAATATAAAATCTTTAAAAGAGCGCATTTATGCCATGTTTCCCCGTTTGCTCGAGCGCCGTCGTCAGAAAGCTGGCACTTTATCTGGAGGAGAAAGACAGATGTTAGCCATGGGACGAGCGCTGATGTTGCAACCGGATTTATTAATTCTCGATGAACCTTCGGCAGCTTTATCTCCTATCTTAGTAACCAGCGTTTTTGAACAGATAAAAGCGATTAATCAGACGGGAACTGCAATTATTTTAGTGGAACAGAATGCCAAAAAAGCCCTAATGATGTCCGATCGAGGTTATGTTTTAGAAAGTGGTCAAGATCGTTTTCAGGGATCGGGTCAAGATTTACTCAATAACCCGAAAGTAGGGGAATTATACCTCGGGGCGGCTGATCATGGGGCCAAACGAGATGATTAGGAATTTGTTAAGGATTGAGGGGGATTTTGATTTCTTCCCGGAATTGGCTCTCCTAGGTTTGGTGGGTAAAATGTATTCTAAGATACATTTCTCCTAGCGAGGGGGTGGAACGAACCACAAAGACACAAAGGACACAAAGATCGATCGATCCTATATAATTTAAACTTATCACACAAAGTCGAGAAGAGCCCGGAATTTAGCGATAGGATAGTAATTGAGTACAAATCTCTACGGCCCTGATGTCAAGGTGGATAAGCCAGCAACCCCTAAATAGGGTCTGCTGAATAAATCTAAAAACCTTGTTGGGTAAGACTTTTAGACCTTTTGTCAATCAAAAAGTACTGGATCTGGGAGTGATCGGGGGTAAATTTAGGCACTTTTTCCCTGAAAATTAGGTAATTGGCCACCTCAAAACTGGTAAAACCCCACACCCCACACCCTGCCCCCAGGAAAAACTTTTTCAGCAAACCCTATTTATTAATCGATCAAGACAGTTGTGCTACTGCATTGAGAGCATAACTTTTAGTAATAAAAGGAGAAGTCATGGCTGTTAAAAGTCCTCCGTAATCAAGATTAAAACTGACTTCGCTTCCTACTTTTAACCTCTTGTTATGACTATCAAGAACTAGATGATCGCTACTAGAACCTAATATTTTTATCTCCTGACTTGTTTGTAATCCAGAGATAAGAACATCCTGTCTTCCTAATGCAATAATAACTCGACGGTGAATGCCTTGATCGATAAAGCTGGGAACATTACCAAAAGCATCTCGACCAATTTCTCCAGAGGGTAGAGATGGTTTATCTTTAGATTCGATTACTTCAGCAATTAACCGAAAAGCATCGGTATATAAGCCAGGTATCACTTGTCGATTAACTGTTTCACAACCTAATAAAATTGATTCTCCTAAACGCAGATTATTAATCCGACCAACTTCGCTACTTTTTTGATACCATTGATAGTTAGCAGAATTGCCTCCTGAAATAATCGGTAATTTTATTAAAAATTCCTGCTCAATTGTATCTGTTAACACAGATAATTTGCTCATATTATGGCTATCAGGTTTAATACCTCCATAACAAGCCAAATTACAACCCAGTCCAACAATTTTGATAAAGGGAAAAGCGAGGGTTTTTTTGATGAACTTGACGAGATCTTTCGGCAGTACACCTTCGCGTAAATCCCCTAACTCCGTCATGATAATAATGCGGTGTATTTTTTGCTTTTCTTGAGCATAATAGGAAAGTTCCTGAATTGTTGCTAATTCGGTATTTAAGCTGATATCTGCAATGTTAACCACTGATTCTGCTTGACTCAAGGCAGTACGCAACAGAACAAAAGTTGTCACTATTCCTGCTTGTTTCATTTTGAGAATATTTTCGATTCGAGAGTCAGCGATAAAGTTGACTCCACCTTGAATCATCGCCAAGGCGATCGAGGGATCACCCAAAATCGCTTTGGAAACTCCCATGACAGAAAGTCCCTTGCTGCCGTATAATTGGCAGAGTAAACGAGCATTATGGCGTATTTTCGGGAGAGAAATCTCGATTCTGGGTAAAAGGTCTTTCATCAGCCTATTTGCTCCCAATTGCGGGAATTGCAGCTAAAATTTCCCCTTTGATTTTCCGGTTTAATTTCGGAAAGCGATCGCATAAAGCTTGGACTAATTTCTCACATCCGTGTAACAAAACATCAGTAGTCGGTAACTGAAAATCTCGCTCATATTTGGCAATAATACGCTCAGTGGCTGCTGCGGTGAGATTTTCGTGATTAATCGCAATAGCGATAACTTTAGTGGGAGAAATTGCCTCAATTAGTGAAATTTCTTCCTGTAATTTTGGCATGGCTAAATGAGGAAAATCACAGCGAAATTTTCGGGCTGGGGGATGTTGTAAAATAATCCCATCGGGCCTACTTCCTTTCAAAATTCCCACGGAACTCATAAAAGCAGGATGACTCAGAGAACTTTGTCCTTCCACTAAAATAATATCGGGTTTTTCTTTCTCAAAAGCTTGAACCACAGCATTTTCAATTTCACCGATGACAAATTGAGAAACCAAAGCATCGATCGAAACCCCATATCTTGCTCCCTGCATCAAGCTAGTTTGTCCAGTAGCGACTAAGACAGACTTAATACCCAAGCCTTGGAGAGTTTGATTAACTGCCACCGCAGTGGTCATTTTTCCGCAAGCACAATCGGTTCCTAAAAAGGCAATAACGGGTATATTTACTTGGGAAATTTGCCCAGTAAATACATGAAGATCAGCTAATTGTGGTGGTTTACGAATGTCTGTAATTTGCACACCATACTGACTAGCTTGCTCCCTAAATTCTAAATCTTCGGAGAAGAATTGATGCAAACCATTAATAATATCCATTCCTTCTGCCATTGCTTCTAAAATTAGCAGCCTTTCTAGGGGGGGAATAAACGCTTCTAAGGGTGCTTTGCCGTAGATATAACAATTGGGAACATCTCTAAGTTTTTCTAAGGCTGTTTGTAAATTGGCAAAAATGGGAATATGATTTTTTTTATCTCCTAATGCTTCTCCCGCATCTTTTCCTGTTAAGGAACTATCCAGCACACCAACAATTGTATATATTTCTGATTGTCTGATCAAGCCAGCTGCCGTTTTTCCGTCCACACGTCCAAACTGATTTTCACAGTAAATTAAAGCCGTTTTTTTCGTTGATACCACTTTCTTAATCTCCTGAATATTAGATAATTGAAATTTCACTCCTCACTCCCAGTAAGACTATTTATTCTTCTTCTTCTATAGCATAATTATCTGGATCGATAATATCGTCTAGTTCTTCTAAAATTTGCGAATCGGGATGAGCATCAGATTGACGTAATTTTAATCTTCCTGTCCGTTCTAACCAATGGAGAAGGGTTTCTTTGGAAGTTATCTGCATAACAGGAATTGCCTGATAGCGAGGTTCTTGACTAAGAGAAGGATTAAATTTCATACCTGTTGAATTTCCTTTGAGAAGTTAACTCTATTGGTTGTTCTATTGTTGATCACGAAGCAACCCACAAAAAACTGAAAAAAATTGTCAAGTTTAGCAAAGTAAAAAAGTTCAGCTGTCAGATTTACTATTTGGACAGATAGATAGAGTCGGTTCCAATATACGCTCCCGATACTTGGGATGCAGACTCTATGGTGTAAATTAAAGTTTTCTTGTCTCGCTCAACTTAAATGTCAATCCTACGGTTTTTATCTAGCTAACGGAAAAGGTGATTAATAACACCAAAGCAACCAATAAAACCGCCCCTAATCCTTGCAAAATATACCATTTTTGCTGTTCTAAAGATGGGTATTTTGATAGATAAATCTTGGGTTCGCTACCATAGTTATTGATGATTCCTTCATCATCTACTGTATAGCCCTCTGGGAGAGGTATATTAAGTGATTGATAGTTTTGCCCGTTTATATCTAGTTTAACCTCAGCAGGAATTAATTCACTTCCATCGCTTGGGGAATAGACTGTCGCACCTGTCTCTTGATTAGATTTAGTAGAGTAGTGCATGATTATCTCTCTTCAAAATCTGAGTATAACACAGAATAAGGCGAAATGGTTTTTCGGCTAATTTTTTCCTAGGGCTTTAATCAGCAAATTTGGCTAATGTCGGCAAATTAAAGCCAAAAATATGATTTTATAACTTGACAAAGCTAGATAAAAACATTTAGTCATCTCGCTATTTACTTTTTAGAATACCAGCGCCATAAAACTCGCGCTAAACGTTGGGGATCATGACTAACTTTGGCAGTAACTTCATCTTCTGCCATTACATTCGCTAAAACAATGCGATAACCCATTTTTCCCACCTCCTCGCGGTCTAAAAACACAGGATGACTATGCTCTTGGGCGTATAATTGCAGAGATTGGGGCGATGGTGCAGTTCTTTGGGCCAAAACCGTATCAAAGATGCGTTCCTCGCAGACTTTTTCGATCGCCCGAATATGATCAGCCACCGAATAATTATCCGTTTCCCCCGGCTGGGTCATAATATTACAAACATAGACGCGGGGGACTGTCACCTGTGCTAGGGCCTGACGAATTGCGGGAACCAACAAATTAGGGATAATACTGGTATAAAGACTACCCGGCCCGATGATAATATAATCTGCCTCCTTGATTGCCGCTAAAGCAGCCGGTAAAGCGACCGGATCGGCAGGATGGCAGCCAATCTGACGAATTTGGCCCATAGCTTCGGTTATCTTCGATTCTCCCTCAATAATGCGCCCATCGGCTAACTTAGCCCAGAGACTAACATCGGTAAGGGTAGCAGGTAGCACTTTGCCGCGAATCGCCAAAACTTTGGCACTAGCATCGATCGCCTGTTCCAGATCGCCGGTAATCTCGGTCATAGCGCTGATAAATAAATTACCAAAACTGTGGCCCGATAAACCATCCCCGGCATGAAAGCGATATTGAAACAATTCCGTTAATAACTTTTCCTCATCGGCTAAAGCGGCGATACAATTGCGAATATCCCCCGGGGGTAAAATGCCCATTTCCCGACGTAATCGGCCTGAAGAACCGCCATCATCAGCTACGGTGACAATAGCGGTGATATTGGAACTATACTGTTTTAAACCGCGTAAAAGCGTCGATAAACCCGTACCGCCACCGATGGCCACGATTTTCGGGCCGCGATGGAGACGACGATGGGTGCGTAGGAGATCAACTAATTCCTCCGATGCGTCCGGTTGTAGTGCTTCTGTAATCGTTTCGACGGTGCGACTCTGACCCCAGAATAACAAAAAGACACCCAGCAAAACCGCCAGCGGCCCGGAAACAGAATTAGGGACCAAACGGGCGATCGTTTCTAATGCTTGGGAAACAAACTCTAAAAAGCGATTAACCGGGGTTAATTTTACCCAAATAGCCAAACCGAAGGAGGTGAGAAAAACGCCGGTTAAACTAATTAAAAGCCAGCGTTTGACAAAAAGACCGGGAGAAAGCCATTTAAACCAACGATTAACTCGTTTAGGCGTTTTTCTGCCCACAGAAGCGGCTATTTTCCCCTTCTGAGCGTTGAGTTCCCGTAGCGTCTGTTTAAATGGACTCATAGATGTGGCCTGGCAGCGAACGCATTGATTCTGGAGAGACTGTAGCCGAAAAAGGGGACAAACTCAAGCTTAATTAGGGTCTGCTGAAAAAGTTTTTTGTGGGGAGAGGGTGTGGGGTGTGGGGTGTAGGGTGTAGGGTTTTCCCGATTTTGAGGAGGTCAATTACCTAATTTTCAGGGAAAAAGTCCAGGGATTTTCCCCCCGATCACTCCCATATCTGGTACTTTTTGATTGCCAAAAAGTCTAAAAGTCTTACCCAACAAGGTTTTTAGATTTATTCAGCCAGCCTAACCTAACCTCCCACTTGGGAATAGGCCGCCTCGGAAATTGTGGGAATATCGGCGTATTTACCGATAACCGACTGTATAATGCTGTAAACACAGGCGGCAAATGCTCCCAAAAAGACGACGTTATAAAGAGTTTCTACCACTAAATTCGCCCCTAAACCCCTAGCGACGAAACCTAAGACCAATCCCAATAAATACACCAAAATATCGATTAAAATCGCCTGCATGGTGTTAAACCGGATAAAATGACTGATGCGGGGATTGCGTACCACGGCGAAAAAGAGGACAAGGAAGATAATTAAACTGCCAAAGCTTCCCAGAGAACTATAGAGAAAAGCTAAGGGATATAAGGCTATTGCTAAGGCCGCTCCTAAAAAAGGAATTTGCTGAAAGATAAAGATACCGAAGGCAAAAGCCGAATATAAGGGTAAAAGATATACTAAAGCTGCAAAAATGCGATCTTTTGTATCGGTTGAGCCGCGCCAAGTCATAATCTATTGTCTCCTGAGACTACTGCTAACTCTCTTCAAGATAACCCGGCAGCCCACCAGACTTCCCATAACCAAAGAAATTGATTGAGGCCGAACATTGTTGGGCCTCGATCGAGTTATTCTCAAACAGAGACGGGGTGCTTGATTTCCTGTAACAGAGCCAGATATTCCTCCTTAAAATACTTTAGGGTACTTAAAATCGGATTGGGAGCGCTTTGGCCAAGACCACAAAGACTGGTTTCTTTAACCATTTGACAGAGATGTTCTAGGTTTTCGAGGTCGTGAATATCGGCCTTTCGAGCGATAATTTTGGCCAATAATTCAAACATTTGTACTGTTCCCGTGCGACAGGGGATACATTTACCACAGGACTCCTCGCGACAGAATTCCATATAGAATTTCGCCACTTCCACCATGCTGGTGGTATCATCCATAACCACCATCCCCCCGGATCCCATCATCGAACCGAGTTTGGCTAAGGATTCGTAATCTACGGGAGTATCGAGTAAATTAGCGGGAATACAACCCCCGGAGGGGCCGCCGGTTTGTACCGCTTTCACCTGACCATCGGGAATACCACCCCCCATCTCCTCGACAATTTCCCGGAGAGTAATGCCCATCGGCACTTCAATCAGCCCATTATTGCGGATTTTTCCCGTTAAAGCGAAGATTTTTGTGCCTTTACTGCTGGCAGTACCGATATTAGCGTACCAAGCGGCTCCCTCGCGGATAATAGCGGCGATATTAGCGTAGGACTCCACGTTATTAATCAGGGTGGGACAACCATCGAGACCCGATTGGGCCGGATAGGGGGGACGGGTGCGGGGAGTGCCGCGGCCGCCTTCGATAGAATGGATGAGAGCGGTTTCCTCTCCACAGACAAAAGCTCCCGCCCCGATGCGGATATCCACCTTAAAATCGAAAGTGGACTCGAAGACTTGGGAACCCATTAAACCGAATTTTTTGGCCTGATTAATCGCTTTTTGCAGACGATCGATCGCCAGAGGATATTCGGCCCTAACATAGATATAACCATGGTCGGCCCCCACGGCATAGGCAGCGATCGCCATTCCTTCCAGGACTAAATGGGGGTCACTTTCCAAAACACTACGGTCCATAAACGCCCCGGGGTCGCCCTCATCGGCATTACAGATAACGTATTTTTGTTTACCCGGTTGTTTAGCCACCGTTGCCCATTTTAAACCGGTGGGATAACCCGCACCGCCCCGGCCGCGCAAACCGCTTTGGGTGATTTCCTCCACCACCTGGGCCGGAGTCATCTCGTAGAGGGCCTTGTAGAGAGATTGATAACCCCCGACGGCGATATATTCCTCAATGCGATCGGGATCGATTTTACCGCTATTTTCCCGGACAATTTTGACTTGATGGGAGAAAAAGGGATGTTTTGAGTCCCCTAATTGCACCTCGGTTTTGCCGCCGTTTAAGGCTGCAATAATGCTGGCCGCACTTTCCGGGGTGACTTCTTCGTATAAGAGATCCTGGGGATCCACTTCCACCAACGGACCGCGACCACAAAAACCCATACAACCGACCCCCACCACTTCGACTGTATCCTCTAGGTCTGCTTCTTTGACGGCAGTGGCGAGGTTTTTTTCGATTTGGAGGGAGTTAGCAGCTTGGCAACCGGTGGAAGTGCAACAATGCACCCGGATGCTTTTTTGTCTAGCTTTTTCCTTCTCGGCCACTGCCAATAATTCTTGTAAGTCCATATTCTTCTCAATCCACTAGAGTGAAAAATTACTGGGAGAAACTCTGTAGTTTCGCCAAGACAGTTTCCGAATCTTGTTTAGGGGCCACGACTCCATCGAAGACCACGGCCGGCGCAATCCCACAGGCCCCGATACAACGGGCCGACACTAGGGAAATTTCTCCATCGGCGGTGGTTTCTCCCACTTTGACATCAAAGGCGTTTTCGATGTCTTCGAGGATTTTGCCGCTGCCTTTGACATAACAAGCAGTCCCCATACAGATGATACAGGTGTGTTTTCCCGCCGGTTTCAGGGAAAAGAGATGGTAGAAGGTTGCTACCCCATAGACGCGACTGAGGGGCAGTTTTAGCGCCCGGGCAACGTAGAGGAGAACATCTTCTTCTAGGAATCCAAAGGCTTCTTGAGCTTTGTGCAGGACTTCAATCAGGGCTGATTGATTATATCCTGCCCGCTTCATGGTGATGTCGAGGACTTTGAAGCGTTTATCGCCACTGGGATGCTCTTTTTTCTCCGTTTGACGAGGATTGGCAGTTTGCATAAATCTGAACCAAATAAATTTTAGGGGCGATGACGGGAAAGAGATGGAGAGTTATGGGTTTTCCTTGGTCATCTCCCTGCTTTTATTCTGACACTGGCTCCGGAGGGCGATCGATAACTTTATCTTTCCTTTAGTTATTGGGGGATATTCAGTTATCAGTGACCAGTAATCAGTTTCCCTAAGCTGTGGAAGATGAATTTAAGCCATTTTTCAAGAATCTGGACTGAGATATAAGGCAATGCTGCATTACTCTACTTTAATGCCAACGATAAGAAAGGCAATCGCACTCGATAAGATAAGAAGATGATACTTATTGAAGAATAAAGCTATCTCCTCCATCAAAATGAACCCAACAACCGCCAATTATGATGAACCATGAAAAGAGGCATTAAGCAAGTATTTTTAAGCGTTTTTATGCTTCTTTTTTCCTGAATTTTACCAATTAATTGATTGGACAAAAATTCCCAAATCCCTAGAAAAAGAACTCAAACGGATTACCGCTTCAGCTAAGACAAAAAAACGTTTTGCTGACAAACTCTGTTCAGAAACCAGTTAATGGAGTTACGGGGAATAGAACGTGGCAAGAAAATTGGCGAGGAAATTGGGGCTTTACAAACTGGTGGTAATTTTGTAATATCAGTTACCAGTTATCATTTATCAGTGACTATTTATCTGTTGCCAAAGCAGACTTGTCAGAATATAGTATGGAAAACAAGCATAATCTTGGCGAAACTATGTATCATCAACGACTAGCTAGACCTGAAGATGCAATAGCGATCGCTCCTCTTTGGCGAGATTTTGCTCAAAGGCGATCGGAAGTTGATCCCTCGATCAATCTGAAACCTGATTTTGACTATGAAGGATATGTGAGATATCAGCTTAAAAAACCTCTATCTTTCGGTTTTGTCTTGGAATATGAGCAGCAAATCGTCGGGTTTCTCTTTACTTATGTTTATGATGAGACCCCACCTCCCCAGATTTCTGCTTTGGAAATGTGGGAAAATCCTTTCATTCCCCGTCGTGTGGGTGCAGTTTTGGGGATGTATGTTAAAGAAAAGCACCGCAAACCAGACACGATTAATTTGTTGATTAAAGCGGCAATCGCTAAAGCGGAAGAACTAAAGGTTAGCGATATTGACCTATTAATCAGTATAGATCAGCAAGGGATTCAGGTATTATTAGAACGCTTGGGCTTTGTTAAAGCAGCGATTCAATATACAAAACATTTTAACATATCGGAGACGAATTTACCGAATTTACACCAGGCTCATTTAAGGCTAAGAGAAAAGGAAGTTATACCGACTGGAACAATTGTTTTAAGGGATATAAAAACTCAAGAAATTGTTAAGAATTCTCAAGGAAAGCCAATTTTTTTAGAGCCAGTTAGGGATGCAGCAGGAAAGGCTTTGACGAGTTCGACGGGTTTACCGATTTATCCTCTCCCTTTACGAGATCCGAATACTCATAATTTCATCTTTGATGAGGAAGAAAATCTCATCTTATGTCCTATCTTACAAGAACTAGGGGGTGAGGTAGTAGAATTTGGAGGAATCCCTCAATTTTGTCCACCTGTTTATGAACAAGTAGATGGGAAATTATGCTTGAAGCAAGATAGTAATGGCAATTATGTTTTTGCAGAAGTAGAACGGGATGAGTCAGGAAAAATTAGGCGATTACCAGAAGGAAAACCACTCTTTAAATCCACCAATTGATCTTTAAACTTTTAGCCAAACGTAACAATATCGAGAAGACTGGTTTCTTCAAGAAACCCCTTTTCTGAAAGCATCCCCCTATGCTCCTAGGTTAAAGGGGTAAAGTCATAACAATCCGTTGCCAAAACCAACTTTTCAGAATATAATAGAGAAGAGTAGTCATTCATCACTCAGATTAGTTAAGATGACATTACATGACTAATAATACTGACCATGATCGCTTATTTAAGGAGTTAATCTCCACCTTTTTTGTCGAATTTATCGAGTTATTTTTTCCTCAATTGATAGATTATTTAGATAGGGACTCGATTACTTTTTTAGACAAAGAAGTATTTACCGATGTCACGGAAGGAGAAAGGTATGAAAGCGATTTAGTCGCACAGGTTAAGTTTCGAGAAAAAGAATCTTTTTTCTGATTCATGTAGAGGCGCAGGAAAGTTCCCGCAAGTGGTTTAACCGGCGAATGTTTACTCAGCAATTCTCATTTTGAAAACAAAAGAAGATAAAGTTCTCTTGTTCACATAGAGAACTTCTGTCTAATTATCATTTTTTTTCAAGATAATCATCATAATTAGCTTCAAGAGAC